>JAZSLC010000193.1:0-2617 GCA_045535175.1 Faecousia sp.
CCAAGGCCAGAGAACTGACATATTATTCTGAACAGGTTTACGGTGGAGTGCGTCAGATTACTGCCGTATATAAAGGCTATTACATCCTCCGCAATGGAAACAGGGCATCTGGTATGGGTTACATCTGCTGAAATTGCTTAATCCATTCTCTTGCAATCAGCTCATGGCCGGCTGCGGTGGGATGCACACCGTCTCTCAGCCAGTAGTGCTCGGGTGCCAGTTGGAGCGCCTCGTGGAATTTTTCCTGCAAAGCAATAAACTCCAAGCCATGCTTTTCCGCAACTCTTCTTGCGGCCGCCCCCCGAAGTGCCACCTCGGCCCTGACTTCTTCAAAATCTTCTCCCGTAGCTTTTCCCTTCAAAATAAAGGGCTCCATAATCATAATGCGAAGGCCGGGAAGTGCGGCTTTCAGTTCTTGAATCAGCAAATCATAAATGGATTCGAACAGCGCTTCTTTGGTGCCGGTTTGTTCCACAACCTCCCACCATGCATCATTCACGCCAACCAGGATACTCATCACGTCCGGTTTTTCATTGATCATATCCCGTTTGAAGCGGGCCAACAGATCCGATACCCGGTTGCCGCTGATGCCCCGGTTCACAAACTCGTATTCATTGGGGTAATCAAACCCAAGCTGTGACGCGACCAGCGCCGGATATCCCATTCCCAAGCTGGTGCCGTCTTCTTTGTTTCGTCCCGTGTCTGTAACAGAATCGCCTTGAAATAAAATTCTCATCATTCTTTACTCCCTCGTTATTCTCTTCGGCAGTCATTTGAAGTGTGGGAAAGGCACTCAGTTTTTCTTAGCCCATCTTTCTTTAATATGGAAAGCGGCGCGTTTGGGCTGGCGCTGACGGGTGAAGATGCCTTTTTTGTTGCCGTCGAACCGCCGCAGGCCGAAGCCGGTCATAAAATCGGCAAAGGCCCACAGATGCTCACCGATGACGAAATCGCAATCGTCCAGGGCCCGGTTGTTTTCCCGGTAATAGGCGATTTGGAACTCCTCCGAGAAGATCACATCCGGCAGCTTATGGAGTCCCGGGATGGTGTCGGCGCCGTATTCCGTCATCATCACGGGCTTGCGGTAGCGGTCGTACCACTTTCGGAACTCCTCCGTCAGCATCCCATAGATCCGGCTTGTGTCGCCGGGGTGGTCCGTATACCAGGCATAGTACCGGTTCAGGCAGATCCCATCAAAGAGGTGGGCCACCCGTTCCTGATGCAGCTGCACATTGATGACCCCCACCACCGGCCTGGTTTGATCCAGGGCCCGGATGTGGCGGGTCACTTCCTCAAAATAGCCAAGGGCCCGGTCGTTGGTGCTGAAGGGCTCGTTGGTGACGCTCCACATGATCACGCAGGGATGGTTTTTATCCCGATTGTAAAGTTCCGTCAGCACCTCTTTGTGGTGGACCAGGGTTTCCTCGTCTACAAGCCCCGGTACAAAAAAGGGAGTACCCACAAAATCGTTCATGCCCACGGCCGGCACTTCGTCGATGACCAGGAAGCCCTGGCGGTCCGCCATCTGCATCAGTTCCTCGGAGTAGGGATAGTGGGCTGTTCGGAAGGAGTTGGCCCCGATCCACTTCAGCAGTTCGAAATCCCGCACATTCAGGGCATCGTCCAGGCCCTTGCCCCGGATGTCGCTGTCTTCGTGCTTGCCGAAGCCCTTCAGATAGACGGGTTTTCCATTGAGCAGAAGCTGTTTTTCTGTGACCCGGACCGTTCTGATTCCCACGGGCAGGGTGTAGTGATCTTCTCCTGCGCGAATATCCAGTTCATAGAGATAAGCGGCCCGGACATCCCAGAAATGGGCATCCTTCACCAAAATACTGCCCTGCGCCTCCCGGCTGTGGGCCACAACCAAGCCGGCTTCATCCAGAAGGGTCACTTCCAAATCTTTGACCCCCTCGGTCAGGATGTGGTAGTCAATGATACCGTCCGTGCCGTCAATATCCGTCACCACGGTCACATCCTTGATGAAGGCCCGGGGGGTGGTGTAGAGCTTCACGGGTCGGTGGATGCCGGAATAGTTGAAGAAATCGAAGTGGATGATCTGCTCTTTGCGGTGGGGTTCATCCCCGTCGCGCAGGAGCCCGAAGGGCAGGCAGGAGGTGTCCAGCAGATTGCTGACCGCCACGGTTACCCGGTTTTTGCCCGGATGCACCGCGCCATCCACCACTGCCTCAAAGGGCAGAAAGCCCCCCTTGTGCCGGGTCAGCTCTTTTCCGTTTACATAGACCACCGCGTGATGGGTCACACTGCCAAAGCGCAGGACCATCCGGCTCTCCATCCAGGCCTTGGGGACCTGAAACTCCCGCTCATACCACACCCAACCCACATGATCCCGGAGGGTCCGGTCCGTGGTAATATCATTATAGCTGGCAGGAACGGGCATTTCCATGCAGTTCGTCAGCGGCCGTTCATACCATTTTTCCTCAGTGCCCTGACCGATGTAGTCTTCTTTCCGGAATTTCCAGATGCCGCTAAGCACTTTTACTTGTCGGATTTCGTTTTCAACGGGATACAGCATACCACATTCCACCCAATCAGAATTGCCGGCCCTTTGCCAGGGGGCAGGGATATCCACACCGCCTCAGGGCAAAGGCCCGGCATT
>JAZSLC010000048.1:0-4599 GCA_045535175.1 Faecousia sp.
CGCCGTACAGACCGCCCAGGGTGTGGCCGATGGCGTGGACATAGCCAACACAGCCACGGGTGAAGGCGCGGCCTGCGTAGAAGGCGCCCCGCTGCATATTCTGACGGGCCTCCAGATCAGAACCATCCTCAAATACTTTGAGAATATTGTCATGGATCAGCTTGACGGCTTCTTTTGCCAGCTTATTTTCCAGCTTAGTATTGTAGGTCTTGATGGTGTAGGCTTCCACGGCATGAGCCAGAGCATCCATACCGGTAGTGGCAGTGGTATAGGGCGGCAGGCCGACAGTGAGCTCCGGATCCAGAACCGCATACTTGGGAATCAGGAAGGGATCGTTGATGGCAGCCTTACGATGTGTAGCGGAGTCCGTAATGACGGCAGCCACGGTGGTTTCCGAACCGGCACCAGCGGTGGTGGGAATGGCTACGAAGGGTGGAATGGGCCAGTGGACTTTCAGCAGGCCCTGAAGCTGGGCAACGGTTTTCTTCGGATGCACAGCCTTTGCGGCAATGCCCTTGGCACAGTCGATTCTGGAGCCGCCGCCCAGGGCGACGATGGACTTGCAGCCGTGTTCTTTGTAAGTCTTGTAACCTAGTTCCACATCGTCAGAAGTGGGGTCAGTGGTGGTGTAAGTCTGCAGGGTGTAACGGATGCCGTTTGCCTCAAAGCCGTCCAGCATAGGCTGCACCTGTCCACGGCGGACCATACCGGAACCGGTGACCACCAGCACATCATTGATACCCTTTTCCTTCAGAAACGCGCCCAGCTCCCTGATCTTGCCGGGGCCTTCCAGATATTTGGGCATCCGGTAACCCATAAAGTAATTGCCGATTTTCAGTACGCTCTGAAACGTGCGGCACCAGAGAACTTCCAGTTTGTAAGGCATTTCCATGATTTTTCCTCCTTTAACCCGAGGCTATCCGCCGGCCACAGGAGACATCAGCACCACCGTGTCTCCACTGTTTAGCCTGCTGCGCCTGCTTGCGTTTTTTCCATTCACCAGAATGATGCAGCTATCCAGTTCTTTTTTTCGGATGCCGCAACGTTCCAGTTCCGTGAGTACCTGCTTAACAGAGTCTGCTTCCAGCTGCTTTTCCTTGATTCCGGACTCCAGCCGCAGCAGACCGAACAATTTTACAGTAATCATTTGATCTTCAATTTTCGCAGTGTGGCTTCTGTGGGGATGCCGTTCTTATCCCAACCCCGGGCCGCATAATAGGTTTTCTTCATTATTTCCAGGGGCACCTTGGTTTTGGGATCCTTGGGATCCTGGGGCACATCGGTGAGCCGTTTGGGGAGCTTATCATTGGCTGCGCTGATGCCGAACTTACAGTTGATGTAGCGCTCCATGGTGTAGCCCCGTTCACCGATCTGGATGTATTTGCCGAAGTCCATATACATGCCCGTTGCCAGCTTGATCATCTTGGTATGATGGAAAACCGGCAGGTGAAGTGCCGCCACTCTGGGACACTTATTGATCAGCCGGACAGCACCGCCGATATGGGGCGCCACCTTGTTGACCGTCTGGGTGATCACACCGTTGGGTTTGGTCAGCAGAAAACAGGGGAAGAAGGCGTAAGAGGTAAAGAGGCACTGACCGGAGGCGGAGATCGTCTCCATCAAGTCCTGGAACAGCATGGTAAAGTCCGCCTTAGCTTTGGGTGTCTGGGCATCCACATTCAAACCCAAGCCCTCCAGAATCACCAGATAGCCGCCATTCAGGTGACAGCCGCCCCGGTTGGACACCGCATAACCAAGGCCCTGTCCCACGGCTCTTCTCGGTTCATAGGCTGCCAGTTCCAGACCCTTGCTGTGCATGGCAAATTCCCTGCCGCCGTATTTTTCGCTGAGGCGCTTGCTGCCTTCCGCCAGTTCATCGCCGATTCCCCGGCGGTGAGCAATATCGTCAAAGACAGCAGAAAGATTATCTGTCTTTCCGAATTTCAGACCATTCTCCCACAGACCCTTTTCGTTTGCCTCCATGGCCCAGGCAATGGTATTGGCAGTGGAGATCGTGTCCATACCCAGTTCATCCAACGCATAGTTCCAGTCCAGGATTTTCTGCAAATCGTTGTTACAGATATTTCCGCCCAGCAGACCCAAGGTTTCCAGCTCCGGACCCTTCACGGCCTTGCCCTGAACCATAACGGTTCTGGCACAGCGGATGGGGCAGGTCAGACAGCCCTTGTTTGTAACATTGAATTCCTCTGCCAGACGTTCACCGCTGACATCCTCGAAATGCTCAAATTGGCCTGCGGAATAGTTTTTGGTGGAAAGCAATCCCCGCATCTGCATAGAACTGACCAGTCCCGCAGTGCCTACCTTTGGCAGCTGATTGCCGGTAAGAGGATGACTCTGCAGGTAAGCAAACCACTTTTTGCACCATTCGCCGGTTTTTTCTTTGTCGTAGACGGGGACGGTTTTGCTGCCGGTGACCGTAATGGCCTTGAGACCCTTCCAGCCAAGGACAGCACCCATACCGGTACGGCCCGCGGCACGCTCATCGGAAATGACCGCGGCATATTTCACCAGGTTCTCACCTGCGGGACCTATACACAGCTTGCCGAATTTCTTCTTTCCCGTAAGCTGGGCCAGCTTTTCCTGGCACGCGCTCACTTTCATTCCCCACAGATTATCCGCATCATGAAAAACAAACTGTTCCTCATTGATCTCCAGCCACTTTCTTCCCGCACACTTTCCCTTGAGGATCAGGGCATCAAAGCCCGCCTTCTTCAGATGGAAACCAAAGCTGCCGCCGCAGTTGGACGAGGCAAGAATTCCTGTCTGGGGAGACAGGGCGGAAATATTGAACCGGGCAGAACTGGGAGCGCCGGTACCGGTAAGCGGACCGGTGGAGATCACCACCCAGTTGTCTTCCGAGAAGGCAGTTTCCTTGCCTGTCAGATGGTCGCAGAGGATCCGGGCAGCCATGATCTTGCCGCCAAGATATAATTCCCTCTGTTCGTCACTCCAGGGGTATTCCGTTACAGTTTCGCTGGTCAGATCCACCATAACAACCTTACCCATGTAGCCTGCATATTTAGATGCCATAGGCAATCCCTCCTTTTTTATTATTATATCGGAATGGGATATGGAATTCAACGCATTCAATAAATCCGCAGAAGAGATTTCTTCCGCGGATTTTTGGTGATTTATGCCATAGGGATTGTTTCGAATTCCTGATTCAACAGGTCAAAGTAGTAGATCGTTCCGGATTTTACGGGACGGCCTACCAGATATTTTACGCACAGCGCAGCCTGCATGGAAGCGCACAGGGCGGGGGTAAAACTGAGGACGCTCTTGTCCTTCACAACAGTCCCTTCCGGGTACAGGTTTTCCACCAGGTGATCTCCCGGCATAGAGATCGCTGCCTGGGCGATCCATCCCTGAATCGCACCGAAGATATAGGGAACATTGGCCTTTTCGCAGGCATGGGCGAGGATCCTGCGGCTGTGGATATTATCCAGACCATCCAGCACCGCATCGCAGCCTGCAATCAGTTCTGCCGCGTTGGCCTCGGTCAGATAGCACTCCAGCGCCTCGATCTCCACCTCCGGATTGACCCGGCCGACCCGCTGAGCCGCCGCTTTGGCCTTGCTGACTCCCAGAAGCGGTACTTCAGAAAGCAGCTGCCGATTGAGATTGGATTCTTCAAATACATCCCCATCCACCGCCCGGATGGCACCAATGCCAACACGGACAAGCAGATCGATCAGATGCCCTCCCAAACCGCCGCAGCCCACAACAAGCAGGCGCTTGGTCCTCAGCAGCGCGCACTCCTCCCTGGTCAGTGCAGGGATGTTTCGCTGATACCGCGCATCCATCCTCAGCCGCCTCCCACAGCAGGGAACAGAGAGACGATATCTCCGTCTTTCACTTCGGTTTCCGGCTTCTGATGGAAGCCGTTGATCAGCAGAATGTTCACTTCCTCGCGTTGAATATTCAGCGTATCCATAATATCCTGCACATTTTTCAAAGACTCGGACTCCATCTGGTAAATCTTCTGTCTGCCCTGACGCAGACCGGCAAAAAGGCGAACTTCGATCATAGGGATTCTCCTTTTTATAGAATCAAAGGGAGGGGCCGGAACCCCTCCCTTTCTTATTATACGATTATGAGAGCAATTCAGTCAAGCAGCAATTACTTGCCTACGCACTCGTCCAGACCCAGACGCTTCAGAGTCTCGTCGGTGGGGAATGCAGCCTCCCAGCCACGGACCTTGTAGTACTCGGGCAGGGTGACGGGCAGCTGAGAAACCAGACCCTTGGAGGGACCGTTGGGGATGGGCTCTTCCAGCAGACGCTTGGGCAGACGGTCATCCTCGGGCTTCATGCCGGCAGCCTTGTTGAACATTCTCTCGATGTTATAGATACGCTCGCCGATCTCCAGAACTTCCTCGGGGGTGTACTCGGTGCCGCAGGCTGCGTTCAGCAGCTTGGTGTACTCAGGTGCGCCCAGAGCGAAGGAGGTGAACAGGCACAGACCCATGGAGTCGATGACAGCGGTCAGATCCTGGAAGGTCTTGGACCAGAAAGCCTTCTCGTTGGTGACGGTACGGTCCAGCTGGACGGGCAGGCCAACGACTTCGGGAGCGATGGT
>JAZSLC010000116.1:0-11753 GCA_045535175.1 Faecousia sp.
ACGGACAAACCAACCTGATGCTCATCCATCTGAACGATGACGGAACCGCATTCACACAGGAATAAGCTCAAAAGAACCTCCGCTTCCTGGGCGGAGGTTCTTTTTCGGTATTACATCTGTTCTTTCTGATAACGGGCGATACCCTTTGCCAGAAGATCCATGGCACGGTCCAGTTCGTCACAGTTTCGGACATAGGCAATACGAACTTCGTTGATGCCCTTGCCGGGAGTCTCGTAGAAGGGCGCACCGGGAGCAAACATTACCGTATCACCATTGTCATCAAACTCCTCCAGAAGCCACTTCTGGAACTTATCCGCATCGTCCACCGGCAGACTAACCATCAGGTAAAACGCGCCCATAGGCTCTTCCACCATGACACCGGGAATGTTGCGAAGCCGGTCCACCACCAAATCTCTGCGCCGACGATACTCTTCCTTGGACTTATCGTAAAACTCCCGGTCCACGCTGTAGAGTGCCGCAGAGCCAATCTGGTCAATGGTGGCAACAGAAAGTCTGGATTGACAGAACTTCAGAATCGCAGCCTGAAGCTCTTTGTTCTTGGTAATCACGCAGCCAACACGGGCACCACAGGCGGAAAACCGCTTGGAAACGGAATCGATGGTAACCAGGTTATCTGCAATATCGTCAAACCGAGCCATGCAGGGAATGCCATGGGTATCGTCATAGCAGAACTCCCGGTAAACCTCATCACAAATCAGGAACAGATCGTGCTTCTTGGCAATATCCGCAATCATCCGCATTTCTTCCCGGTTCAGCACCACACCGGTAGGGTTACCGGGGTTGGTGATCATAATTGCCCGGGTATTCTGGGTAATCAGGCTTTCGATACGAGCCCGGTCCGCATAGCGATAACCTTCTTCAGGATAAGTAGGCAAAGCACGAATAACACCGCCGGCTGCGTGCACAAAGGTGGTATAGTTGGGGTAATAGGGTTCCGGAATAATCACCTCGGTATAGGGATCCAGAATGCTGAGGCAAGTCAGCAGAAGGGCCTCGCTGCCACCGGTGGTGATATAGATATCATTCTGATCCAGAGAAACACCCAACCCCTTATAATAGTTCTGAACTGCGTTGATCAGAACAGGCATACCGGGAGATGCAGCATAAGCCAGTGTCTTTTCGTCAAAATTGCGAATGGCATCGTAAAAGGCAGCGGGCGTCTTCAGATCAGGCTGACCGATGTTCAGGTGATGGATTTTCTTTCCCTGGCGCTCTGCCTCCACCGCAAGGGGATGAAACTTTCTCATGGGAGAGGGTTCGCAGCGGTTTGCATTGATAGAAACTTTCATAAGTACCTCCACCGGCAGATTTCCTGCCGAATTGAATGATGTAATCTTTTGTAAGGCGGATCAGCTCCGGCCTTAACGCCGCAAGGGCGATCAGATTCGGAATAGCCATCAGGCCATTGACAGTTTCCGCAAGCATCCAAACCGTTCCGGTTTGAATCATAGCAGTAAGCAGTGCAACTGCCGCCTGAATATACACAAAGGGCTTCCAGGCCCCATGACCAAACAGATACTGGGCACACCGGGCACCGTAAAGCCCCCACCCAAGCAAGGTCGCAAAGGCGAAACAGCTTAAAAAGAAGGCAATCGGCACCGAAATCCAATGACCATATACGGAAGAGAATGCCCTGGTGGTAATGGCTGCACCCTCATCCACACCGAACATCAGCGAAGCATTCGAGCAAAGAATCACCAAGGCCGTAACAGTGCAGATGACCATGGTATCTACAAATACTTCCACAATACCCATGAGCCCCTGTTTTACAGGATGATCCGTGTCTGCACCACCATAGGCAATAGCCGCAGTTCCCATACCGGCTTCGTTTGTAAAAACGCCCCGGGATACTCCGGTCCGCAGTGCGATAAAGAAAGATCCTACCGCACCTCCGGTAACAGCATCAGGTGAAAACGCCCCCTGTACAATACTGCGCAAGGCATCCGGAATTGCATAAAACCGCGTCAACAGCACACCAAGCCCCATCAGAATATAGGCCCCGGAAGCAAAAGGCACCAGCTTTTCTGCAATGGTACCGATCCTTCTGGCACCACCCAAAAGCATTCCAAGCACCAAACCGGAAAGAATCACACCCAAAACCAGGTTATACCTGGGATTCCAATTCCCTCCGAACGCATCAACTGCACTGCGGATTCCGTCCACCACAGCATTGATCTGGGTTGCATTTCCCACACCAAAGGCAGCAACCACACCGAAAAAGCAGTAAAGCGAAGCAAGCCACTTCCATTTTTCGCCCATCCCCTGCCGGATCATATACATAGGACCGCCGCAAAGCTGCCCATCAGAACCAACCGTCTGATAACGTACAGCCAAAGTTGCTTCCGCATATTTCAGGATCATTCCAAATAATCCACTGATCCACATCCAGAAGACGGAACCCGGACCACCAATGGCGATGGCACCGGCCACACCGGCAATGTTTCCTGTTCCCACGGTGGCAGCCAGTGCCGTACAGAGGGCCTGAAAGGAAGAAACGCCCCGCTTCCCATCCTCTTTACGGAAGATGTTTTGGAAGCAATTTCTCACCGCAACAGGAAACAATCGCAGTTGCATAAAACCGGTCTTTACAGTAAGCACAAGCCCCACCGATAGTATCAGAACTATCATGGGCACACCCCAAACAAGCCGATTTACCCGCTCCAGAATTTCCATGGTGATTTCCTCCTAGCATACCACTAAATAACCAAAAACGCAAGACAAATTTTAGACATAAGCACCAAAATAAAAGCAGTCCCTCCGAAAAGGAACTGCTTTTGTATTATTCCCATGTCTCCCATACATCCGGCCGGAATCCTGCCGTGGCATATTTCCCGTTCCGGACCACCGGGGTTTTCATCAATTCCGGATGATCGAAGACCTTATCTTCTTTCGCCCGTTTGTCATCCATATACTTCATCAGTGTAATTTCGGGAGATTTGCCCTCCCAATCCACCAGTGCATCAATTCCACCAACGGCACGAAGGACACTGTCAAATTCCTTACCGGACATTCCGTACTTTGTAAGATCAATATACTGATATTTGATCCGGCGTTCTTTGAACCAACGCTCTGCCTTTTTGGTGTCAAAGCACTTGCTTCTTCCGAAAATCTGAATATTCAATATTCTACCTCCATCAGGCAAAGGCCGGTAGGATCCATCAGTCTGCCTGCTGCTGCACGCTCTGCACCGAACAACTGGGCAACAGATTCCGCATCACGTTCTCCCAGCCCCACTTCCACAAGTGTTCCAACCAGAATCCGGACCATGTTATGAAGAAATCCGTTTCCGGTAATAAGAAATCGGATCTCATCCCCCATCTCCAGTATTTCAATCCTAAAAACACACCGAACTGTGGATTTTTTCATGTGTTTGTTGGCGCAAAAGGCAGAAAAATCGTGAGTCCCTTCCAAAAGAGATGCCGCTTTATTCATGGCTGAAAAATCCAGCTTTGCCGGAAAAACAGTTACATATTTTCGTTCAAACACGCAGGGACTATCGCCGACCCAAAGCCGGTACCGATAGGTCTTCTTTCTTGCATTAAGCCGAGCATGGAACCGCTCGGACACAGCTTTACAGGAATATATGCCGATGTCCTCCGGCAAATACCTGCGCAGGCTCTCAAGAAGATTGCTGCAGGTCATGGTGCTGTGCGTGTGAAAATTTACCACCTGCCGGACTGCATGAACACCTGCATCGGTCCTGCCGCTTCCGGTCACCTCGATTGGTTCCTCCAGAATTCTGGAAAGGGTATTTTCAAGTTTTCCCTGAATGGTCTGATCCGTATTGGGAAGACGTTGAAAGCCCCGATATCGGGTACCATCATAGCAAATATCAAGTCGAAGATTGCGCATACTCCTTCAGTTCCTCTCTGGCTTCCCGTTCATTATCGGCAGAAAACAGGAAATTGCCCCGCTCGTCGTAAACCATCACATGACCCCGAACATACTGAATAGAAAACATAACCATCAACCTTTCCTTCGGTTTATGGGTATAGTCTATTCATAAATATGTCCAGAATATTAGACACTTAAATCTGCTTCAGAATCCACTCCAGCACGTCTGTAAACACTTCATCCCGGTTGATTTCATTGAGGATTTCGTGACGGCAAAGAGGATAGATCTTGCAGGAAACCTGTTCCATCCCCGCATTTCGGAAGCCCTGGGCAGATTCCTCCACGCCTTTGCCGTAATTACCCACCGGGTCATCTCCGCCGGCGATAAACAGGCACGGAAGGGTCTTTTTCATAGCCGCAAGGGATTCAGCCTTCTGAATATAGGTAATTCCCAAAAGCATATCCCGCAGCAGGCCGGCAGATGCCACAAACCCGCACAAGGGATCGGCAATATAGGCATCCACAATCTTGGCATCTCTGGTCAACCAGTCTTTATTGGTTCTGGGATGCTCCACCTTCTTGTTGTAGCTGCCAAAAATGACTCCATCCAGGAATTCATTGGGCTTGGTTTCATCAGTGAATTTACAGATTGTCTTACAAAGAGGACCGGCCACCTTCAGCAGAGCCGCAGGCTGCCATCCGGTACCGCAGATAATGGCACCCGTTAAAGGAAGCTCCGGATTTTTTGCCAGAATGGTTCTGGCCATAAAAGAGCCCATGGAATGGCCGAAAAGGATGTAGGGCACATCCGGGAACTCTTCGGCGGTCATTTTCAGCAGTTTCACGCTATCTTCAATGGCACTGAACCAGCCACCGTGGAAATAACCTCGAATTCCTTTATTTCCGATGGACTTGCCGTGGCCCATATGGTCTTCTGCCACCACAAGAATCCCGTTCCGGTTCAAAAACTCCGCAAAGGCATCATAGCGCTCCACGTGCTCCGCAATGCCATGCAGAATCTGCACCACCGCCCTGGGCTTTCCCTCGGGGACCCACCAGCAGGCATGGATTTTACCAACGCCGCAGGAGTCAAAATACAGATCAGTTCTCATAAGATCACCCAATCACTTCATAGCCGGCATCAACAATGGCCTTTTCCAAAGCAGCCTTGTCAGCAGAACCGGAAACGGTCACGGTCTTTGCTTCAAGATCCACCACTGCATCCGTTGCACCGGGAACTGCCTTGCAGACACTTTCCACCCGGGCTTTGCAATGGGGGCACATCATACCTTCCACCTTGATCACTGTCGTCATCATTTGTTCCTCCTTAACAGATTTCGTTTTATTATCATCCACGTTCATTGTTACGCGGAATGGCTTAAAGAAGCGAAGCCGCAGGGCATTTGTGACCACAAACACAGAGCTCAGGCTCATAGCTGCCGCACCGATCATGGGGCTCAGCAGGATTCCAAAAGCAGGATATAGAACGCCTGCCGCCACAGGAATGCCCAGGGAATTATAGAAAAACGCCCAGAACAGATTCTGTCGAATGTTGCGCACCGTGGCTTTACTGAGGGCAACCGCATTGCTGACGCCCATCAAAGATCCGTTCATCAATACCACATTGGCAGATTCCATGGCAATATCCGTACCGGAACCGATGGCCATGCCTACATCTGCGGTAACAAGGGCCGGAGCATCGTTAATTCCATCACCGACCATCAATACCTTATGCCCCTCAGCCCGGAGTCTTTCCACAACACCTGCTTTATCTCCGGGAAGCACATCGGACACTACATGGTCAATACCGGCCCCAGCCGCAACTGCCTCAGCCGTAACCCGGTTGTCACCGGTCAGCATAATCACGTCAAGGCCCATACGTTTCAGTGTCTTCACCGCTTCCAGAGAATCGGGCTTCAATACATCAGCTGCAGCAATGGCGCCCAAATAGGTTCCGTCTTCAGCACCAAAATAAAGAGGGGTCTTGCCCTGATCCTTCCATTTCTGCAAAGAAGGAACTTCGATACCCTTCTGCGCCATCAGCCGGTCATTGCCGCCAAAATAGCGAACGCTGTCCACGATTGCTGTAACGCCCATACCGGGAAGCGTTTCAAAGCCTTCCGTTTCGGGAATAGCCATTCCGGCAGCTTTTTCCAGGATGGCCTTGGCAAAGGGATGCTCTGATTTGGCCTCCAGGGCCGCCGCTATCTTCAAAAGAACCTGTTCGTTGCACTTACCGGGCAAAATATCTGTCACAGCAGGTTTACCTGTGGTGAGCGTTCCGGTTTTATCCAGAACCACCGTGTCCACCCGGTGCAGATTCTCCAAAGACTCTGCATTTTTGAACAGCACGCCCAGTGAGGCACCTCTGCCGGTACCTACCATAATAGCAACCGGTGTTGCAAGACCCAGAGCACAGGGGCAGGAAATCACCAGAACAGAAATGGCTGCAGAAAGGGAGAACTCCATCCCCTGCCCTGCGATCATCCAAACAACAAAGGTCACCAAAGCGATGGACATGACCACCGGCACAAAGATGCCTGCAATCCGGTCTGCCAGACGTGCAATGGGGGCTTTGGAGCCACCGGCTTCCTCCACCATACGGATCACCTGAGCAAGGGTGGTGTCTTCACCCACCTTCTCCGCCCGGAATGTAAAGTAGCCTTCGGTATTGACGGTAGCGGCGGAAACCTGGTCACCGGGCCGCTTTTCCACGGGAACACTTTCTCCCGTCAGAGCGCTTTGATCCACGGATCCCCGACCGTCCAAAACGGTTCCATCCACCGCAATGGCACTGCCGGAACGCACTACGATCACATCACCGATGGTTACCTGTTCCACAGGAACCTCAGATTCCACACCGTCCCGCAGAACAACTGCGGTTTTGGGACTCAGATCCATCAATGCGCGAATGGCATCTCCTGTTTTACCCTTTGCTCTGGTTTCCAGGAATTTGCCCAGGGTGATCAGGGTCAGAATCATGGCAGCAGATTCAAAATACAGGTTTTCGCTGTAACGGGTCACAAGATCCCACTGCCCATTGCCCATGCCCCAAGCCATCAGGAACAGGGCCGCAACGCCATAGATCAGCGCCGCCAAAGAACCCACCGCAATCAAAGAGTCCATATTGGGACTTTTATGCCAAAGCGCTTTTAGTCCACGGCTGTAATAAGCCCGGTTCAGATATACCACCGGTAGTGTCAGCATCAGCTGCAGCAGTGCAGCAACCAGGGCATTCTCTTTTCCATGATACCAGTGGGGTGCCGGAAGTCCAACCATGTGTCCCATGGTAAAATACATCAAAACCACCAGAAACACCGCCGACCAGACAATGCGCGTTTTCATTTCCTTCAGGGGATCCTCTGAAGGAAGTTCTTTCGTTTTTGAACCGGGAATACTTGCACCGTAGCCGGCATTTTTTACAGCCTGAATCACAGCGTCAGTCACACCCGCATCCCGGGCTTCAATCACCATCGTGCCCTTCAGCAGGTTCACTTCCGCTTTCTCTACGCCGGGTACGGCCCCGGATACTTTTTCCACTCTGGCACTGCAGGCAGCGCAAGTCATTCCGGTTACCTGAAACTTAATTTTCATGTCACTCACCTTCTCTATCATTATCCAATATAATCAATGAAAAATCAATCAATAATAATTGATTTGACATACATACTGTGCTGTGGTATTATTTTATCATGTGATTGTAAAAAAACAAGTATGCACTATTTTGTACCATACTACCCTTTTGGAAACCATGGAGGTGAACAATGGAACAATCAAACCCCTGCCCCGTTGCTTCCACTCTGGAACTGATCGGTGGAAAGTATAAAGCGCTGATTCTGTGGCATCTTTCAGAGAAAACCCTGCGCTTTTCTCAGCTGAAAAAAGTCATCATTGGAGCTACTGCAAAGATGCTGACCCAGCAGCTGCGGGAACTGGAATCTCAGGACCTGATTTCCAGGACCGTTTACCCTGTTATTCCTCCGAAGGTGGAATATTCTCTGACAGACTTGGGCAAAAGCCTGTTGCCCATTTTGGTTGCCATGCGCGATTGGGGTGCAGAATATCTGAGAAGCAAGGATATTCACTCCAACTGCATCATGATGAACCAGGATCCCATTCCCAAGAAAACGTTACCCCTTTAATTTGAAAGGAGACAATCCATATGAACATTAAAATCATCTCTGACAGCACCTGTGACCTGCCCAGAGAACTGGTTGAAAAGTACAACATCTGCATCTTTCCTCTTACGGTTATTAAGGACGGCGAAAACTTTCGGGATAACGAAACCATTACCCCCGCCGATATTTTTGCCCATGTAGCAGCCGGTGGCTCTCTTTGCTCCACTGCGGCAGGAAACGTGGGCGAATACGAAGAACTGTTTGCCCGTTACGCCGGCGATTACGACGGCGTTGTCCACGTGAACATCGGGTCCGGTTTTTCTTCCTCTTATCAGAATGCCTGTCTGGCCGCTTCCGAATTCGATAACGTCATCGTCATTGATTCTCAGAATCTTTCCACCGGCCAGGGTTTGATCGTTTTGAAAGCAGCTCAGCTTGCCGCCGAGGCAACTGATCTCAAGCAGCTGAAAGCAGCCATTGAAGCATTTGTTCCCAAGGTGGAGGCCAGTTTCGTGCTGGATCAGTTAAAGTATATGGTCAAAGGCGGCCGCTGCTCTTCTGTTGCTGCGCTGGGTGCCAATCTGCTGAACCTGAAGCCCTGTATTGAGGTTCGTGACGGCAAGATGATTGTGGTCAAGAAGTATCGCGGCAGCTATTCCAAGTGCCTGGCAAACTATGTAAAAGACCGTCTGGCCGAACGCGAGGACATTGATCCCGAGACCATGTTCCTGACCTACACGCCTGTTACCGATGGCGATCTTACCGCTGTAAAATCTGCCCTTACGGAGCACGGCAGCTTCTTCACCAATATCTACGAAGGCCCTGCCGGCTGCACTGTGTCTTGCCACTGCGGTCCTGCCACCCTGGGTGTCCTGTTTATTCGTAAGTAAAGCTAATTCCCCCAAAGCCTCGCTTTGGGGGAATTAATTCTTGTATTTTCTCAAAAGTATGGTATACTGTGTGCTGATAAAACACCAAGGAGTATCACATGGAATATAATACCCTGTTGGATCTGGTAACGGATCTTGGATACAGACTTGCAATGTGCGGCGCGGAAACGTTCCGTGTGGAAGAAAGTATCTGCATGATCATGCAATCCTACGGTGTTGAGGCAGAGGCTTTTGCCATTCCCAACAACCTGACGGTCAGCATCGAAACCCCGGATGGAACGCCATTGACACGGATGCGTCGCATCGGAATGCACGGTAACGATTTGGATTCTGTAGAGCGCTATGCCAATCTCAGCCGCCGGATCTGTTCCGAAAAGCCGGATCCCAAAATTGCCGCCCAGTGGCTGCTGGAAACAGACCGTTCTCTTGTACATTACAGCATTTTCTGGATACTGTTAGGCAATGCTCTTGGCGCAGCGGGATTTGCGGTTTTTTTCGGAAGCAATCTTTTTGATTGCCTTCTGGCAGCAGTCTGCGGTCTGTTGGTTGGCGCCATCAGCCTGTTTATGGATCGCTTGAAAGCAAATCAGTTTTTCAGAACTATCACCGCGTCTTTTCTGATGGCGCTGCTTGCTTATCTCTTCGGAGCCTGGAACATCACCCAAAACGCCGACTCTATCATTATCGGCACTTTGATGATTCTGGTTCCCGGCCTGCTGTTCACAAATGCCATGCGCGATATCATCCACGGCGATACCAACTCCGGCGTGAACCGAATCGTGATGGTGTTCCTGATCGCCGTTGCCATTGCTCTTGGAACCGCAGCCGCCTGGAATGTTACCTCTTCCCTGGTTGCACCACCCGTCAGTGTCAGTGCCATCGATCACTCAGTTTTTGTTCAGCTTCTCTCCTGCTTCTTCGGATGCCTGGGATTTGTAATTCTCTTTAACATTCACGGCATAGGCGGCATCCTGTGCGCATTGGGAGGAACCTTGGCCTGGGGCAGTTATCTACTGGTTATGTATCTGACCAACAACGACCTGGCAGCCTACTTCTGGGGTGCCCTGGTGGCATCCTTCTACTCGGAAGTAATGGCCCGCATTCGTAAGTATCCTGCTATTTCCTACCTGGTTATCTCCATCTTCCCGCTGATTCCCGGCGCAAGTGTATATTACACCATGAATTTTGCCGTTCGGGGGGATATGTCGGCCTTTGCAGATAAAATGATGCACACCATCGCCATTGCCGGTGTCATCGCAGTAGGCGTGATCCTGGTTTCCACCGCCTTCCGGATGTGGACAACCTGGAAACGCACCCACAAAAAATAAAAGACAGGGCTTCAGGATTTCCTGAAGCCCTGTTTACATTAGCCTTTGTTCTGTCTCTGAGCCTTCTTCTCAGCTCTTGCCTTAGCCTTGGCTTCCTGAGCCTTCTTGGCCTCTTCCTTGGCAGCGGCATCGGCAGTATCGTTGGTGGAAATGGCCCACTTTGCAAACTCGATGCGAACCTGGTCAGCGCTGGTTTCCATGACGAACTTGTCGTCCTTAACATGTACAACCTTGCCGACGATACCACCAATGGTGGTCACCTGATCGCCAACCTTCACGGAATTGCGGGTAGCTTCGGCTTCCTTTTTGCGCTTGTTTTCGGGACGGATCAGCATGAAGTAGAAAACGCCAACCATCACGGCCAGCATGATGATCATTTCCAGGCCGCCACCGGTGGGGGTAGTACCATTGGCAGCGCCAACGGTCTCAGTCAAAAATTGAAACATGGAACAAACTCCTTTTGTGATTTAGTCTGATTTATTATATCATTGAAAATAGAAATTGCAAGCACATCTTAGATTCTTCTTGCCAATTTTTCAGAAAATTCCCTTCTGAAGGCATCAAAATTACCGTTATCCAGGGCTTCGCGAATCTTTTCCATGAGCTTATTGTAAAAATACAGATTATGCATCACGCTCAGTCGCATAGCAAGCATCTCTTCCGCCACAAACAAATGCCGGATATATGCTCTGGAGTACTGTCTGCACACCGGGCAATCGCACTCCGGATCAATGGGAGAAAGATCTCTGGCGTACTTGGCATTTTTCAGATTGATGGCCCCCTGCCAGGTAAAGAGCCGTGCATGACGGGCATTTCTCGCCGGCATAACGCAATCGAAGAAGTCCACACCACGGGCAACTGCCTCAATAATGTTGGTGGGGGTGCCGACACCCATCAGATAACGGGTCTTATCAGCAGGCATATGAGGTTCCACGGCCTCAATAATATCATACATCTCCTGGGCGGTTTCGCCAACTGCCAGACCGCCGATGGCATAGCCGGGAAGATCCAGGTCTGCAATCCGCTTCATGTGATCCACGCGGATATCGGAATAAACGCCACCCTGATTGATGCCCCAAAGCATCTGCTGAGGGTTCACGGTACCGGGCAGGCTGTTCAGCCGGGCATTTTCTTCCTTACAACGAACCAACCAGCGATAGGTTCTATCCACACTCTTTTGCACATAATCTCTCGGGGAGGGATTTTCAATGCACTCATCGAAAGCCATACAAATATCAGAGCCCAGATTCGACTGAATCTGCATACTCTCCTCGGGTCCCATAAAGATTTTCCGTCCGTCAATATGGGAGGCAAAGGTAACACCTTCTTCCTTGATTTTCCGAAGAGAGGACAGAGAGAACACCTGGAATCCGCCGGAATCTGTCAGAATCGGTCCATCCCAATTCATAAACTTGTGAAGCCCCCCGCAGTCTTTGACCAGTTCATCACCGGGTCGAAGATGCAAATGATAGGTATTGCTCAGCTCCACCTGGCATCCAATCTGCCGCAGGTCCTGGGCACTCAGCGCACCTTTGATGGCTCCCTGGGTTCCCACATTCATA
>JAZSLC010000201.1:0-5689 GCA_045535175.1 Faecousia sp.
AATGCCCGGCCAGCTGCCCAACGCGGTGAAGGAAGCCCGGAGCAAGGCCGCCATCGCCGTGGCGGAGGAAATGCGTACCGCCTATCTGGAAAAGCTGGTGGGCCAGACCCTGCCGGTACTCTTTGAGGAGCCGGAAGGGGACTATTTCACCGGCCACGCCCCCAACTATGTGAAAGTCTATGTGCCCGGCACCGGCCTGCACAACACCATCCACCCCGTCCGGATCACCGGCCTTTATGAAGACGGTGTCACCGGCACACTGTAAAGGAGAACCGCTATGGAATACAACGACGAATACGGCTTTTGCCGCTCCTACCTGACCCCGGGAGAAACCATCCTCTGGAAGGGCCGTCCCCAAAAGGGCCACCTGATCACCTCCCAGGACATTCTGATGATTCCCTTCAGCCTGTTCTGGTGCAGTTTTGCCTTTTTCTGGACCTTCTCTGCCCTGCAAAGCGGCGCTCCCTTCCCCTTCGCCCTGTTCGGCCTGCCTTTTATTGCCGTGGGACTGTACATGGTCTTCGGCCGTTACATTCACACCGCCTGGCTGCGCAAACGGACCTTCTATGTGATGACCAACCTGAAAATCATCCGCAAGCGGGGAAAGCGCATTGATATGCTGGACTGCACCACCATTCCCCCCATGCAGATTCACGCCTTCAAGGACGGCTCCGGCACCATCACCTTCGGAATGCTCTATGGGGACGTCCACTACGGACGGCGCAGCGGCCGGCCCACCTTTACCATGGAAAACATCCCCGATGTGGCCCGGGTCCACGCCCTGCTGATGACCCGCAACGACCACTGAACCCCTTGCAATCTCCCCAAACCGCTGATATAATGTTAGGAAAATCCCCCGTGAGGTACTTATGAACACACTGCTCCACATCTGCTGCGCTCCCTGCGCCAATATGCCCATTGAGGTTTTGCAAACCGATGGATTTCAGGTTACCGGCTTCTGGTTTAACCCCAACATCCACCCCTTTACCGAGTACCGGGCCCGCCGCAATACGGTCCGGGACTATCTGGGCTCCATAGACCTGCGGCTCATTGAACAAAACGATTACGCCCTGCGGCCCTTCGTCCGGGCCGTGGCGGAGGACATTGAACACCGCTGCGTCAAATGCTACGAAATGCGCCTCTTTGAAACGGCCCGTCAGGCCAAAGAGGGGGGCTTCGACAGCTTTACATCCTCCCTGTTCATCAGCCCCTACCAGAACCATGAGCTGATGCGGGAAACCGCGGAGCGGGCCGCTTTGGAGTACGGTGTGGAATTTCTGTACCGGGACTTCCGGCCCTACTTCCGGGAAGGACAGGCCCGGGCCCGGGAACTGGGCTTTTATATGCAAAAATACTGCGGCTGCGTCTTTTCTGAGGAGGAGCGCTACCTGAAGCGAAACAAGATCATTCCCTGATCCCCATTACACCAATGATTGAAATAGGAGGACGCATGTCTGACTTTACTTTTTCCGTTCCCTGCCTGTTCGGTTTGGAGGGCCTTGCCGGTGACGAACTCCGGCGCATGAACATCGAAGACGTCCGGGTGGAAAACGGCCGGGTGCTGTTCGGCGGCGATTTTGCCGCCATGGCCAAGGCCAATGTGTGCCTGCGGACCGGCGAACGGGTGCTGCTGGTGCTCTCGGAGTTCCCCGCCAGGTCCTTTGAGGAGCTGTTCCAGGGCGTCCTGGCTACCCCTTTGGAGGAGTTCATCCCCAAGGATGGTGCCTTCCCTGTAAAGGGTCACTGCCTGGACTCCCAGCTGATGAGCGTGCCCGACTGCCAGGCCATCGTCAAAAAGGCCGCCTCCCGCCGTCTGGGCGAAAAATACGGCACCTCCTGGCTGCCGGAAACCGGCACCAAATACCAGCTCCAGTTCGCTGTTATGAATGACCGGGTTACCCTGTACCTGGATACCTCCGGTGCAGGCCTGCACAAACGGGGCTACCGGGCCGTGGGCAATGAAGCCCCCCTGCGGGAGACTCTGGCTGCCGCCATGGTCCAGCTGACCCGTTACCGGGGCCGGGACTTCTTCTGGGACCCCTTCTGCGGCTCCGGCACCATTCCCATCGAAGCAGCCCTCATCGCCAAAAACCGGGCACCGGGCCTGAACCGCCGGTTCGCCGCCGAAAGCTACGGCTGGATCAGCACCGAAACCTGGGCCCAGGTCCGCACCGAGGCCAGGGACCTGGAATTCCGGGGCGATTACCGGATCCAGGGCTCCGACAACGATCCCAAGTGCATCAGCCTGTCCATGTCCAATGCCCGGAAGGCCGGCGTGGCCGACTGCATCGAGTTCCGGGACGGAGATGCCACCAAAATGAGCCTTCCCGCCGAAAGCGGCATCATCGTCTGCAATCCCCCCTACGGTCAGCGGATGCTGGAACAGCAGAGCGCCCAGCGGCTCTACGCCGCCCTGGGCCGGCACCTGAAATTCGCCGACAAGTGGAAGAAGTACGTGATCACCTCCGAGCCGGAGTTTGAGCATTATTTCGGCCGCCGGGCCGACAAGAAGCGCAAGCTCTACAATGGCATGATCAAGTGCGACTACTATATGTTCACCTCCGAAACCCGAAAAGACCGCCACAAATAAAGTTATGTAAACCCTTTTTCTCAAGGAGAGATCCCCATGAAGCATCTGTTCATCATCAATCCGGCTGCCGGCAGGCGGGATCGTACCCGTTCCTACCGGGGGAAAATCGAATCCGTTTGCTGCCAGCGGGGTCTGGACTACCGGATCGAGGTGTCCGCCGCCCCCGGCAACTGCACAGAGCTGGCCCGGGAAGCCGCAGCCTCCGGAGAGGAGTACCGGATCTACGCCTGTGGCGGGGACGGCACCCTCAACGAAGTGGCCGCCGGAGCTGCAGGATATCCCAATGCCGCCATCACTGTCTTTTCCGGCGGCAGCGGCAACGACTTCACCAAGCTCTTCAGCGAGCCCAAGGCTTTTTTTGACCTGGAGCGGCTGATGGACGTGGAGGAAGCCACCTTTGATATGATCCGCTGCAACCAGGACCTGGCCCTGAACATCTGCTCGGTGGGTCTGGATGCCCGCATCGGCACCGACGTGGCTCACTACAAGCGGCTGCCCCTGCTGTCGGGATTCCGGGCCTACGCCCTGTCCACCCTGGTGAACGTGTTCAAGGCCATCAGCGAGCATTATGTGGTGGAGGTGTGTGGGGAAACCGTGGACGACCAGCATACCTTCGTGTGCGTGTGTAACGGCCGGTTCTACGGCGGCGGTTTCAACCCCGTGCCGGAGGCGGACCCCTCCGACGGCCTGCTGGATGTGCTGCTGGTGAAAAAAGTCTCCCTGCCCCAGATTCCCTTCATCATCGGAAAGTATAAGGACGGCAGGTACCGGGAGCTGCCCCATCTGGTGCGGCATTTCCGCACCGATCACCTGCGGATCCACTGCGACAAGCCCACCCCCATCAATCTGGACGGGGAACTGCGAACCGCTCAGACGGTGGAGCTGAGCCTTGCCCGGGAGAAAATCCGCTTTTTCTACCCCAGGGGCCTCACCTGGCAGGTACCCCAGCCCGCCCATACATAACATAAAAACCGTCCGGGTTCGTACCCGGACGGTTTTGCCGTTGCAGGGGTATTTACTTCTTGCTGCCGGTCTTGTTGCCCAGCTTCTTCTGGAGCCAGTTCTTTCCGTCCACGAAGCGGGAAACGATGTAGCTGACCACATAGTCACCGGCGGCATTGACCATGGTAGCAGGGGGATCCACCAGGTTGCCCAGGGCAATGGCAATGGGGTAGGCAATGGCCATCTGGTCCGGGAAGAAGATGGTGCAAAGCACCAGCTCGCCGGTACCGCCGCCGCCGGGAATGCCGGACATGGCCACACTGGAGAACACCGCCACGATGATGGCGAGGATCGCCTCACCGGTGCCGAAGTCCTTGCCGAAAATGCCGAACAGGAAGGCTACCTTGACAATGGCGCTCATGGCGGAGCCATCCATGTGCATGGTGGCGCCCAGGGGCATGACGATGTTGGCCACGTCCTTGGAAATGCCGGTTTCCTCAGCCGCTTCCATGTTGGTGGGAATGGTTGCCACACTGGAGCAGGTGCCGAAGGACACCGCCGCAGGCTTAAAGAGCTTGCTGAACATCATCTTCACGGCACCCTTGCCGCCGCCGAACCGGGCGTAAATGGGGAAGAAGACGAACATGTAAGCGAAGCACAGCACATAGTAGATGATCAGGGTCCTGCTGTAGTCACCGATCAGCTCGGGACCGTAGGTAGCCACCAGGTAGGCAAAGAAGCCGAAGAAGCCGATGGGGGCGTAATAGGAGATGATCTTCACCACGTTCATGATCACTTCGGTGATGCTTGCCAGAAGCTTTGCCACCATGGTGCCCTTGCCGCCGGCCATCTGGATACCGAAGCCGCACAGTACCGCAAAAACAATCAGGGGCAGAATGGCCTTACGGCTCCACAGCTCCGTAAAGTCAGGCTTGGTGAAGAAGTTGATGATCATATCCGCCAGGCCCAGGGTCTTGCCCACTTCGCCCTCGGAAGCATTGTACTGACCCTGGACCAGGGGGAAGATGCGGGCCACGATGTACATGATCAGAGCGGCGATGCCGGCGGTCACCAGGAAGGTGGCGATGGTAATGCCCATGACCTTGCCGGCCTTTTTCATGGATTCCATGTTGGCGATGGCAGAGCAGATGGAGCAGAACACCATGGGCACCACGATACAGAACATCAGGTTAATGAACACGGTTCCCAGGGGCTCCAGCACCCGGGCGCCCTGCTGGACAATGTTGCCCTCTGCATCCTTCACCGCCGGGAAAATGGCGCCTACGATGCAGCCGGCTACGATGCCCACCAGCATACACAAAATAAAGCCATAGTTTTTCAGAAACTTTTTCATGGGATATACCTCCATTTCAGTTCTACGGCTTTATTTTACAATGGACCACTTGCAATTAAAATGCAATATATGCTATAATTATTGCAAAAAGTGCTGTTTGGAGGGAACCCTGTGGAAGATTATGAGAAGCGAGGATACTTGCTGGAAAATTTCCGGCTGTTTCACCTGCGGACCCAGGAGGACAGCCAGGTGGATTACCACTATCACGAGTTCTGCAAGCTGCTCCTGCTGGTTTCCGGCACCGGCAGTTATGTGGTGGACGGCCGCCGGTACGTTCTGCGCAGCGGCGATGCGGTACTCATCGGCAGCCGCAGTGTCCACCGGCCGGAGCTGGACCGGGAGGTTCCCTACGAACGGATTATCATTTACATTGACCCGGGGTTTCTGGCCCGGGAGTCGGACGAAGGGTGCCACCTGGCGGAGCTGTTCTCCGGCCGCCAGGGCCATGTGCTCCGGCTCCGGGAACCGGCCCGGAAGAAGCTCTTTGCCCTGGCCGCCGACCTGGAAAAGGAACTGGCAGGGAGCGGCTTCGGCCGCACGGTTATGAGCAACGCCGCCCTGCTGCGGCTGCTGGCCCAGACGGGCCGGTACCTGGAACAAAGCGAATTCCAGGCCCCGGACCCGGTTGCCCCCGGCAATTCCCGGGTGCTGGAGCTGGTGCAGTATATGGACAGCCATCTTGCGGAGGACCTGAACATTGACGTCCTGGCGGAGCAGTTTTACATCAGCAAATACCACATGATGCGCCTGTTCCGGCAGGAAACGGGCTACACCATCCACGCTTACCTGTCCCACCGGCGGCT
>JAZSLC010000220.1:0-9345 GCA_045535175.1 Faecousia sp.
CGGAAGCTGGCCATTCAGGAAAAGGAGCTGGAAGCCACCTTTGACCGGGAGCGGCATCGCCAGCTGGGCGACATCGTCACCGCCAACATCCACCGGATCCAAAAGGGCCAGACGGTTCTGGAGGCGGAGGATTTTTACGATGAAGACATGAGGGTCATTCAGATTCCCATCTCTCCCCTGCTGTCACCCCAGCAGAACGCGGCCAAATTCTATAAGGACTACACCCGCATGAAAAATGCGGAAAAAGAGCTGACCCGGCAGATGGAGCTGGGCCGGCAGGAAGAACAGTATCTGCGCAGCGTTCTGGAGGAACTGGACCGGGCCCAGACGGAGCAGGAACTGGAGGAAATTCGCCGGGAGCTGCAGGATGGCGGCTATATCCGGCCCGATGCCGGGAAAAAGCGGGTCAAACAGGGTAAGCTCTCCCCCATGCGCTTTGAGTCCACCGATGGCTACCCCATCTATGTGGGCCGGAACAACCGGCAAAACGATGAACTGACCTTCCGCCTGGCCCGGAAGGACGATTTGTGGCTCCATGCCCAGAAGGTCCACGGCAGCCATGTGATCATTTCCTGCGGCGGAACCAAGCCCCCCGATGACACCGTCACCCAGGCGGCCCAGCTGGCGGCTTTCTATTCCGAAAGCACCGGCGGCCAGAACATTCCCGTGGATGTGACCCCTGTGAAGCAGGTGAAAAAGCTTCCTGGTGCCAAGCCGGGCATGGTAATCTATCACACATACAATACGGTCATCGTTAACCCCTACAAGGAAATTGTGGTGGATGCGCTGAACGCCGAAAAGAAGGGAGAAACAGAGGATGAATGAGCAGGTAAAAGCCTATCTGGAACAGAAGCAGGCCGAAGAACGGAAGCGCCAGGAAGCCTACCGCCGGGAGGTGCTGACGGAAGCGGGACTGGTGAAGCGGACCTATTTCGAGGGCCAACCGCCCCAGGACGACGAGCAGTTTTATGAAAAGTATCCTTATTGGGATGAGGACCAGGGCCGCTATTACAACGCCGAACCCCTGGAAGTGACCGATGAGGAGTTTGCCCTCATTGAAAAGGCAGCCGGCACCCGGATGCCCCAGAAAGATGCAGCCGGGATGTTCGGAAACATCGGCAGCAAGATCAAGGGCGTTGCCCAGGTGGTTTGCTGGGCGGGAATCGTCATCAGCATTCTGGTGGGCATCGTCATGCTGCTGGCAAATGACGACCTGGCCCTGATGGGCCTGCTGACGGCGGTGCTGGGCGCTCTGGGCAGCTGGGTTGGAAGCCTCTTTCTCTATGGCTTCGGTGAGCTCATCGACAAGGCCACCGAGATTGCCGCAAATACACAGAAATAAAAGCTTTCCCGGACTGGAATCCAGTCCGGGAAAGCTTTTATTCAGGCAGGTATTTCAGTGCCTGGGAAACGGCCCAGTTCCAACTGCGGAATCCTTCCTGGGAAAGGGCGGTACGGTCAAGGATATCTTTGGCGGCCTGGACCACATTGGGGTCCTGGGCCTCCTGGGCAAGCCGGGCAATGTGGGGGATGGCGCTGCTGCCCAGCTGTCCCAGATGGGCCACATCCACCGACTTCAATTGGCCGCTGAGGTAGGCTTCCACATTGTAGGCGGCCACGGTGTGATCCACATCCACCCAGATCACAAGGGCACCGATGACCAGGGCGGCCAGGACAATCACCTTCATATAGGGCAGCTTCGGCACAAACAGCCATACCGTTACAGTAATGGTGGAAATGGCCATAAACAGCATGATGATCTGGGTCAGCAGCCGCAGTTGGGTCAGGCCATAGCTGTTGATGTACAAAAACATTTTGGCGCTGGCGGCAGCGATCAGAAAGAGAGATGCCAGCCCCAGGAACAGGCACAGAATCCGCAAAACACGGGGGACGGCGCCGTCCTTTTTCACAATGGCAAGGCACAGTGTAATGATGCCCAGGTTGATTACGCTCAGGGCAGCCATTTCGAAGAAGCCCCGGCGGGCGTATTCAGCCAGGGTGTACTCCTCCGGCAGAAGGCCTGAAAATCCACCCGATAAATAGGCCAGCTGGCTCAGAAGATAGGCAAGGTACACCACGCACACCGCACCCAGAACCGTGCCCACCGTCAAGGGGGAAAGGCCCCGGGATTCGGTTTTGGCCCGGTTGGGGCTGGGTTCGCTGTGAACCAGACCGGTGGTACGGGTGTAGAGCAGACAAAACAGACAGCCGCCCACAATGATTGTGACCAGTAACTCCGAAAGGTCAAAGGAAGGCAGCAGGGAAATCAGGCCGTCGAAGGCGGCATCCGCGCTGATGAGCAGGGGAATCACAATCAGTAAAATGGGGAAAGCGATGCAAACACCCAGCAGAATTGCAATTGTGTTCTGGCCCAGCTTTCCGCTGTGGCGGAAGGCGTGGACCACACCCTGGAAAGCAGGTGTCAGTTTACCCAGGCCGATGCCAAAGACAGTAAAGAAGCTGTCTCCGACGGACCGCAGCCCATTGGGCGAAAATCGGTTTTGGCCTGCCATCAGGCTCAGACCCAGATTGATGCCCACAAACAAAAACAGCAGCAGCACGAATTTCACGAAACCGTCATCGCTGCGGGCAAAGCCGGCTGCAATGACCCCACACAGAAGCAGAAGCGCCAGGCTGTATCCGGTGATTTTGCGGCCCCGGGTCAGCAGATAGCCAAAACTCAGGGCAATGCTCAGCACCACGCCGATGGCAAAGCCCAGGTTCGGGCCTCCGTACAGGGTACAGTTGACAGTGAACAGACAGCAAACCACCAGCAGAATGCCGAAGATCAGCTCCCTTTTCTCTGTATCAAAGGGCAGTGGGGACGGGCGGTAGGGGTCATTCATGGTAATCCTCCTCATACTCCAGCAGGTCACCCGGCTGGCATTGAAGCACCCGGCAAATCTCGTTGAGGGTACTCATGCGAATGGCTTTTGCCTTTCCGGTCTTTAGAATGGAAAGATTGACAGGGGTCAGCCCAATGCGGTTTGCCAGCTCCAGGGAGGTCATTTTCCGTTTGGCCAGCATTACATCCAGATTTACAATGATCGCCATGGGTATCCTCCTAGATCGTCAGGTCATTTTCTTCCCGGATGGCAACGGCTTCGTCCATAACCCGGCAGACCACAGCCACCACCAGGCTCAAAAAGCCCATGATGACCACCAGGAAGATCAGGGGATAATAGAACAGGGCCGCCGGCAGGCAGATCAGGCTGACCGCAAAGCAGCACCACTGGATGATGCGGATGCGGCGCACATTTTCTTTCAGGAACACTTTACCCTTCAAAAGGTTACGAAGAAGATTGTCAAACTGCCACAGGGCCAGGCTGATGGGGATCACCGAAACATAAAAGGCTGCAGCGATCATGGTTTTCGGCACCGGGGAAATGTTCCGCAGGGTGCAGTACCAATTCAAAAGAGGGGGCAGGACAAAAAGAAATACGGCGATCACCAGGGCCACCAGGCGGGTGATCCAAAGGGTCAAACGGGTGAGATTGAATGCGCTTTTCATATAAAACACCTCCGGTTCCCTTTGAATGTATCATAGATATTATCGAAAGTCAATAATAAATTATCAAAAAACGACAACACAGTATATTCCTGACAAATTGTTAAAGAATAATTCAAAAAGTGGCCCTTGACATTTTTAGCACTCTCTGGTATAGTGTGCTTAGCACTCAGGGAGAATGAGTGCTAAAACAAGGAGGTACGTCATGGAATTGACCGAGCGGAAAAAGAAGGTTCTGCGCTCTATTGTAGAACTGTATATCCGGACCGCGGAACCTGTGGGTTCCAAGGCCATTGCGGAACTGCCGGACATGAACTATTCCTCCGCAACCATCCGCAACGAAATGGCAGATCTGACTGCCATGGGTTATCTGGAGCAGCCCCACACCAGCGCCGGACGGATCCCCTCCGCCGCAGGCTACCGGCTGTATGTGGATGAACTGATGATGAGCTACCGGCTGAGCATGGACGAAACCCGTTCCATCAATGCGGCCCTGGAAGAGAAAATGCAGCGGGTGGACCGGCTGGTGGAAAGAGTTGCAAAACTGGTTTCCCAGGCTACGGACCTGCCGGCCATTTCCATGGCCTCCCGGGCCGGGGGCGCCACGGTCAAGCGGTTCGATCTGATCCGTACCTCCGAGGGCAGCTTTATTCTGGTGATCATGCTCTCCACCGATGAGGTGGTCAACAAGCTGATCAAACTGCCCCTCAATGTGGAAGATTCGGATCTGAAGGTGCTCAGCGCCCTTCTGAATGCCACCATGACCGGCATCGGGGTGGAAGCCATGACTCCGGACCTGATGGACCGGCTGATGAGCTCCGCAGGAAGCGCCTCCGGGCTGATTCCGGTGATTATGGAGTTCACCGGCGAGACCCTGCGCCGTCAGGGCAGCGCCAATATGGTGGTGGCCGGCCAGATGCGGCTGCTGGGACAGCCGGAATACCGGGATGTGGATAAGGCCCAGCGGGTTCTGACCACCCTGGACGAAGAAACACTCTCCAATCTGCCTGCGGTCATGCAGGGCACAAACGGCACCAAGGTGCTGGTGGGTCCCGAAAACGTGGCCAGCGAACTGAAAGATACATCCGTGGTGATGACCAAATTCGACATCGGTGACGGCATGCAGGCCATGATCGGTGTGGTGGGTCCCACCAGAATGGATTATGCGAAGGTAACGGCCCGGCTCAGCTACTTTGCAGAGAGCCTGTCGAAGATGTTTGCCAAGCCTGAGCAGTTACAAATCCCTGCCGATACATCGGCAAAAAAGCCTGAGGAGGAAGAAAATGGCTAAAAAGAAGAAGGCAACCCCCGAGGAGGTTGTAGAACCGGTGGAGACACCTGAGGCTTCCGAAGCTGTGGAGGCTGAAGTGGTGGAAACCCCGGAAGTGAACCCCTGGGAGGAAAAATACAATCTGGAGCGGGACGCACACCTGCGTGTCTGTGCCGACTACGACAACTACCGCAGACGCACCGCCCGGGAAAAGGAGCAGTCCTACGGCAACGGCAAGGCCGATGCCATCGCAAAGCTGCTTCCGGTTTATGACAATCTGGAGCGGGCTTTGAACCAGCACACCGAGGATGCGTCCTACAAAAAGGGCGTGGAAATGACCATGAACGAGCTGGTGAAGATCCTGGGCGCCATGGGCGTGGAAATCTTCGGAGCCGTGGGCGAAAGCTTTGACCCTCAGCTTCACAACGCCGTGATGCACATCGAGGACGAAACCCTGGGCGAAAGCGTCATCAGCGCTGTGTTCCAGAAGGGCTTCAAAATGGGCGATAAGGTGATCCGGTTCGCCATGGTTCAGGTTGCCAACTGAGCCCCATTCATTTGTATATAATTTTTTACTGATATAGGAGGATTTTTATTATGGGTAAGATTATTGGTATTGACTTGGGTACCACCAATTCCTGCGTGGCCGTTATGGAAGGCGGCGAGGCCGTTGTAATTGCCAACGCTGAAGGCAGCCGTACCACTCCCTCTGTGGTGGCTTTCTCCAAGACCGGCGAGCGTATGGTCGGTCAGGTTGCAAAGCGTCAGGCTGTCACCAACGCAGAGCGCACCATCTCTTCCATCAAGCGCCACATGGGCGAAAACTACCGCGTCACCATCGACGGCAAGGGCTTCTCTCCCCAGGAGATCAGCGCCATGATTCTGCAGAAGCTGAAGGCTGATGCCGAAGCTTATCTGGGCCAGCCTGTTACCGAGGCCGTCATCACCGTTCCCGCTTACTTCTCCGATGCCCAGCGTCAGGCCACCAAGGACGCCGGCAAGATCGCCGGCCTGGACGTCAAGCGCATCATCAACGAGCCCACCGCTGCCGCTCTGGCTTACGGTGTGGAAAAGGAAGGCGAGCAGCTGATCATGGTCTACGACCTGGGCGGCGGCACCTTCGACGTGTCCATCCTGGAAATCTGCGAGGGCGTTGTGGAAGTGAAGGCCACTGCCGGCGATACCCAGCTGGGCGGCGACGACTTCGACCAGCGCATCATGGATTACCTGGTGGCCCAGTTCAAGGCTGCCGAGGGCATCGACCTGCGTGGCGACAAGATGGCCATGCAGCGCCTGAAGGAAGCTGCCGAGAAGGCCAAGATCGAGCTTTCCGGCATGACCTCCACCACCGTGAACCTGCCCTATATTACCGCAGATGCCACCGGTCCCAAGCATCTGGACGTGGTGCTGTCCCGTGCCAAGTTCAATGAGCTGACTGCTGATCTGGTGGAGCGTACTCTGAAGCCTGTCCGTCAGGCTATGTCCGACGCCGGTCTGAGTGCCAGCGACCTGCACAAGGTGCTGCTGGTGGGCGGCTCCACCCGTATCCCTGCCGTTCAGGAAGCCGTTAAGAGCATCACCGGCAAGGAAGGCTTCAAGGGCATCAACCCCGACGAGTGCGTGGCTCTGGGCGCTGCTTTCCAGGGCGGCATCATCAACCAGGAAGTCAATGACGTGATCCTGGTGGACGTGACTCCCCTGTCCCTGGGCATCGAGACCATGGGCGGCGTGTTCACCCGTCTGATCGACCGCAACACCCGCATCCCCAACCGCAAGAGCCAGATCTTCTCCACTGCCTCTGACGGTCAGCCCGCCGTGGACATCCACGTGCTGCAGGGCGAGCGCGAGATGGCTGCTTACAATAAGACCCTGGGCAGATTCCAGCTCAGCGGTATTGCTCCCGCTCCCCGTGGCGTGCCTCAGATCGAGGTTACCTTCGACATCGACGCCAACGGCATCGTGAAGGTCTCCGCCAAGGACCTGGGCACCGGCAAGGAGCAGCAGATTTCCATCACTGCCACCACCAACCTGAGCCAGGACGAGATCGAAAAGGCTGCCCGGGAGGCGGAGCAGTTTGCCGCCGAGGATAAGGCCCGCAGAGATGAAGTGGATACCCACAATGCTGCCGACCAGATGGTCTACCAGACCGAAAAGGCGCTGGGCGAGCTGGGCGACAAGCTGACCGATGCCGACAAGGCTCCCATTCTGGAGGCCCTTGAGAAGCTGAAGGAACTGAACAAGGGCAGCGACGTGGCCGCCATTAAGGCTGCCACCGAGGAAGTCCAGAAGGCCTTCTATGCCGTGTCTGAGAAGCTCTACAATGCTGCCGGTCAGGGTGGCCAGGGCGGTCAGGGCGGCCAGGGCGGTGCCGGTGACGGCGTTGTGGATGCCGACTACGAAACCGTTGACTAATCAGAATCCCCAGAGGGGCGGAAAACCCGCCCCTCTGCAGGTGTTTATAAGGATTGGAGAATTCTATGGCTGAAAAGCGCGATTATTACGAGGTACTGGGTGTTTCCAAAACTGCCACCCTCGATGAGATCAAAAAAGCATACCGTAAGAAAGCCATGCAGTACCATCCCGACCGGAATCCGGATAATCCTGAGGCTGAAGAGAAGTTTAAGGAAGTGGCGGAGGCCTACGAGGTTCTGTCGGATGAAAGCAAGCGGCAGCGCTACGACCAGTACGGGTTTGCCGGTGTGGATCCCAACTACGGTGCCGGTGCCGGCGGAGCCAACTACGGCGGCGGCTTCGGCGGTTTCGGTGATTTTGGGGGCTTTGGCGATCTGGGCGACCTGTTCGGCGACATTCTGGGCGGCGGCAGCCGCCGTTCCCGGAGCTATAACGCTCCCCGCCGGGGCGAGGACGTGGGTGCCCGGGTGGATCTGACCTTTGAAGAAGCGGCCTTCGGTGCCGAGAAGGAAGTCACCGCTGCCCGAATCGAAAACTGCGGCAGCTGTGGCGGAACCGGTTCTGCCGACGGCTATGTGGACACCTGCAGCGCCTGCCGCGGTGCCGGTCAGGTCCGTACCCGTCAGAATTTCATGGGCATGAGCGTGGAATCCACCACGGTCTGTCCCTACTGTAACGGCCAGGGCAAGACCATCCGCACCCCCTGCAGCACCTGCCGGGGCAAGGGCAAGGTCCGCCGGAACCATAAGATCAAGGTGAAGATCCCCGCCGGTGTGGACTCCGGTCAGAATGTCCGGGTTCGGGGCGAGGGCTGCGTGGGTGCCCACGGCGGTCCCAGCGGCGACCTGCTGGTGGAAATCTTCATCAAGCGCCATCAGATTTTCCAGCGTGAGGATCTGGATGTGCTTTGCGAGGTGCCCATTACCTTCACCCAGGCGGCTCTGGGCGCAGAGATTGATGTGCCCACCCTGGACGGCAAGGAAAAGTTCACCATTCCGGAAGGCACCCAGACCGGTAAGGTCTTTGTGATCCCCGGACGGGGCATTCCCTCTGTACACAACCCCAAGCGCCGCGGCAATCAGCGGTCCACCGTGGTGGTGGAGACCCCCACCAATCTGACCAAAGAGCAGAAGGAACTGCTGCGCCGGCTGGAAGAAACCACCGAGGAGCCCACTCCCAAGCGGAAAAAGTTCTTCGATGCCATCAAAGACCTGTTTGATTAAGGAGTGCTGTGTATGAAACGCTCGGATTACATCAGTTGGGATGAATATTTCATGGGCATCGCCATGCTGGCGGCCCGCCGGAGCAAGGACCCCAATACCCAGGTGGGTGCCTGCATCGTGTCCCAGGACAACATCATCATTTCCACCGGCTATAACGGTATGCCCAAGGGCTGCAGCGACGACGAATACCCCTGGGAGCGGGAAGGCGCCCAGACCAAATACCCCTATGTGGTCCATGCGGAGCTGAACGCCATCCTGAACGCCAGCGGCCGTGACCTGCGGGGCAGCCGGATTTATGTGGCGCTGTTCCCCTGCAACGAATGTGCCAAGGCCATCATCCAGAGCGGCGTGAAGGAAGTGCTGTATCTTTCCGATAAGTATGCAGATTCCATGTCCACCCTGGCATCCAAGCGGATGCTCCAGAGCGCCGGCGTGAAATTCACCCAGCTGCGGACGGATGTCAAAGCAATTACATTGGACTTCGTTCCCGAAGAAGAAAAATAAGCAAGGAGCTGCCTCAAAATGAATGAGGCAGCTCCTCTTTTTGTATACGCCGTAGGGGAGGCGTTTCGCCTCCCGGGAAGTCGTTCATTGGGACGGGAAGGCGTCCCCTACCGGCGAATTGCGGTTGCGTAATAGGCGAAAATATGATAGTATGTTGATAAGCCGCTTACAAACTTGAATTTGACGAAGGAGTATGTGGTGTGAAAAAGTTGAGAGTATTTGTTTTAGTATTGATTTGCGTAGCTATTGTCGGAATCTGGGGCTGCCATAGGCAGGAGTCTGTCAATACCATTGATTGGAATCTCCATGGTGTGTGGATTACCGCTGATGGTGTTGTGCAGAACGAGCAGGATGGAGTGAATTTTTCCCTCAGTGGTACGCTGCCCACGGAGTACGACTTATATAGCACAGTGGAAATGAAATTGAAT
>JAZSLC010000063.1:0-10310 GCA_045535175.1 Faecousia sp.
TCAGTTGATAGAGCATTGCTTCTGCGGATGTCATTTCGGTCCGTCCTTTCTTTGGGTGGTTGCACCGTAATCGGATTACAAGTGTCTGCTTCTACGTCGATTCCGGTGTTGTATTATCCGGTATGTATCGGGTAAAAATGCTGCTCAGCAGCTTCCCTGCAAGGATCTGATAAAAGGCCCACAACAGGGGCAGCAGGGGTGGCATCAGTAGAACGAGGACATAGGTGCCTGCCAGTACAGCCACCACCAGCGCCGCCAGCAAAAAGGTCTTGCCGAAGTCGGCAACGGTCATTTTCAGAGTGTTGCGCAGCAGGGTTCCAATGGAATCCCGGAACTTTCCAAGATACCCAAACCAAAGCTGGATCCAGCAGGACACGAACAGTGCCGCTGCAGCCAGCAGAATTCTCAAAGCCGTGTGTTGCTCCGGCTCTGCCACAATGGCCATATCCACCAGAATCATGGCCAGAATGGGGATCTGCAGGAGCCAAAGAAGGGTCGCCTGCCGGAACTCCTTGCGAAAGCAAGTCCAAAACACAGAGAAGAGCTTCCCCTCCTCTTTGCGGACCACTTTCTCTCCGGTGACCAGCATGGCTGTGGTGGACGCGCCGAAGGTAATTACCGGTAAGGATGCCACCAGCCAGAAAAAGCTCAAAATCATATAGTCGGTGATCTTGCGCAGCCAGATCATCAAGGGACTGTCCGGCGAAAACAGCTTCATCATTGTGTTTCCCTTCTTTCTTTTGTATTCCGGCCGCCCGGATGCCCTGGGCCTTCGTGCAGAAGGGTCAGGGCTCTCTGGGCGGCCGGAGGTTTCTTATTCACAAACGGTAATACCCTCCGGGTGGTCCAGAAGGATGGCCCGGCCTTCATCGTGGGTGATGTTTTTCAGCACCACGTTTTCCACCTGAGCGTTACAGTAAAGGGCGCTGTTGGCGTAAACACCGTGGACATTTTCTACCGTAATATGGTGGAGGTCGCCGGGGGTATAGTCCCGGCCGTAGCCGGTGTAGATTTTGACGGTGGCTTCCCGCCAGGGTTCGGCGGCACCCATGGGATCCTCGGAAATATTTTCGATGTGGATGTGGTGAACCTGACAGCCGTTGGCAGCCAGGCAGATGATGCCGTGGTGCCGGCCGCCGGTGCGGACGTTGCGAATGGTGATGTGGGAAACATCCATTTCTTCCTTGGTGCGGTCCAGAATGAATCTGGCAGGCTCGCAAGGATACTGGTACTTGCCGTCATAAACGGGCTTTACATTCTTGAACAGGGCGGTGCAGGCCACGGTGTCATCGGAGGTGGTGCCGGTGATATTCTCCACCAGACAGTGGTGACAGCCGGAGCGGAAGTCGATGCCGTCGCCGTTTTTCACGTTGGAATGAAACTCAATGTCGTGGACGTGGCCCTGGGCGCACAGGTCGAAGGAAATGGCCCAGTTGCGGGTCTTTTCGATCCGCAGATTGCCGATCTCGAAGCCGGTGCAGCGGGAAAAGCAGATGGTCAGAGCCCGCCAGCCCCAAAAGTCGCCTACCATTTCCTCAAAATTATGATTGTTCCTGTGCCAGCCGATCCGGTTCCGCTCCGGGCCAATGATGGAAGCACCGTTCCGGCCCAGAATCCGAATGTTTTCAAGAGGCGTTATAGACAAAGGCAAGCCCCAGGGGTTTTCCGGGTCGAGCTCCAGGTTGTCCCCCCGGAATACATTGTCGAAGGCCTCGTCCACCTGCCGGATGGCGCAGCCGTCGATGATGACGGTGGTGTTGGAAGGCAGGCAGATGGCCTGGGAAATCCAGTAGTCCGGCCCGCCAAAAATAATGGTGGCTTCGCCGTACTTTTTCCGCTCCGAAAGACAGGCAGCAATGGCAGAATCGTCAAAATGATCTCCGGTTCGGAAGGCCGATACATAAAGTGTCTTTTCCATCGTACATTAACCTTTCACTGCGCCCACCATGACGCCCTTGACGAAGTGCTTCTGGATGAAGGGGTAGAGGATCATCATGGGCAGGGCTGCCACGATGATGATACCGTACTTCATGGATTGTACAAGCTCAATTGCCTGCTTGGCAGCTTCCGGGTCTTCTGACAGGTCCTGGACCATTCGACTGGAGGTCAGCAGATCCCGGAGAATGTTCTGCAGGGGAAGCAGACTCCGGTCATAGATGTAATAAAGGCCCTTGGTATAGTTGTTCCAATAGGCAACGGCATAGTATAGGCCCACCACAGCAAACACGGGCTTACTGAGGGGCAGCACGATCTTCAGAAGATAGTTTCCCTGGCCAGCGCCGTCCAGGGTGGCAGCCTCCCGGAGTTCGCCGGGAATGCTGTTCATAAAATAGGACCGGATGATCAGGGAGTTATACACGGAGATCAGTCCCGGGATCCAGATAGCAAAGGGCGTGTCGAGAAGCTTCAGGTTCTTCATCAGCAGGAAGGTGGGAATCAGACCGCCGCCAAAGTACATGGTGATCATAAAGAAGACCATCAGGATCTTTCGGGGAGCGAAGCTCTTTTCAGACATGGCAAAGGCCATGCAGATGCTTAAGGCAAGGCTCGCGAAGGTGCCCACCAGGGTATAGAAAATGGTGTTGCGGTAGCCAATCCAGATCTGATCATACTGAAGGATTTTTAGGTAGCCGTTGAGAGTCAGACCCTTGGGCAGCACCAGGACCTCTCCTGCCAGGACCAGCTTGGGATCGCTGATGGATGCGATCACCACAAACCACAGGGGCCACAGGAAGATGATTAGCAGGGCTATCATGATAATTACATTGAAACAATCGAATACCCGATCGGAGAATGTCTTTTTGATTGTCATAATCCGTCCTCCTTACCACAGGCTTTCCTTCAGCACCTTTTTGCTGAAGGTGTTGGCCAGGACCACCAGGGTTACATTGATCACGTTATTAAAAAGGCCCACAGCGGTGGAGAAAGCATAGTCAGACTTCACAAGGCCCAGTTCATACACATAGGTGGCGATGATTTGGGAGCTTCTCAGGTTCAGATCATTTTGGAGCAGGAAAGCCTTCTCAAAACCGATGCCCATAATACCGCCCATCTTGAGAATCAGCATCATGACGATGGTGGGGGTAATGGAGGGAAGGTCAATTCTCAGCATTCTTTGGAGCTTGTTGGCTCCGTCCACGATGGCAGCTTCGTGCATCTGCTGGTCCACACCCGATAGGGCAGCTATGTAAATGATGGCACCCCAACCCGCACTCTTCCAGACGTCACTCCAAGCATAGAGGTGTTTAAAGAGCGCCGGCTGCGTCAAAAGGTCCTTGGGTTCCGCACCGAAAATACTGCCGATGATATTAAAGAAGCCGTCCTTGGCACAAAACAGGGTCAAAAGACTGGCAATGATCACGGTGGACAGGAAATGGGGTGCGTAGGAGATCATCTGAACGATTTTTTTCAGGGGCTTGATGTCCAGATAGTGCAGCAGAAGGGCCAGAATGATGGGGAACGGAAATTCCAGCACCAGACAGTAGAGGCTGATCCCCAGGGTGTTGCCCAAAAGATTTTTGAAATTATAGCCGCTGAAAAACCGCTCGAAGTGATCGAATCCGATCCATTTACTGCCGATGATTCCCAGCTTGGCATTCCACTTTTTGAAGGCCAGGGTGATGCCGTACATGGGGCCGTAACAGAAAACAGCGAAATAGATCACCACCGGGATGATCATCAGATACACGACCCAGTTCTCCTTCAGCTGCCGCAGAATCCGGGCACCAAGAGATAGCCGGGGTCTGCTGTCGAGCTTCGGTGCCTTGGTAAAATGATTTGCCACGGAGTGTTTCCTCCTTTTCAGTATAGATAAAGGGTGAGGGGCAAGGCCCCTCACCCCAGTTTGGTTGGAAATATTGCTGGAATTAGTTGCCCATGGCACGGCCGTAGGCCGCACGGTAGATGTCAACCATATCGTCCACGTGCATCTGCTTCAGCGTTTCCTGGAATTCATTCCAGGTTGCATCGATGTCCACAAGGCCGGTAGTGCACTCGGCGATGTAGTTGCGAACATAAGCCTTGATGTCGGTATGGATGATGCTGTAGGTTTCACTCTCTTCCGCGGTCAGGGACAGGGCAGGAACCAAAACACCCCGGGCACCAATACCGTAGTCTTTTCCGTTGCACTCCTTGTTGATATGCTGGGTACTAGCAGCTACGGGCTTTTCATAGTAAATGTCGGGGATCACACCGGGAACAGTTGCGGAGCCCATCAGAGTGCCCTGATAGGTATTGTTTTCCAGAGCGCCCTTAATGGTTTCGTAGGTGCCGTCTTCATTGATCTTATAGTTGACATTTTCAACACCCAGACGGATGACCTTGCCACCTTCCTGGCTGTACAGGTAGTCCACCCAAGCCATCAGGATTTCGGGATTCTGACACTTATCAGTCAGAGCAAAGCCACCCTTCTGAACGCCCTTGTCAACCGCATAGTTTTCAACGTCGAAGGGTTTTACTGTGATCCAGTTGTATAGTTCATTCTGATCAGCGAAATAGGCGGGAGAGGAATCCCAGATCATACCGTAGACCACTTCCTCGCCGCCGCAGATAGCCCGCATCTGGTCCCGCTCCAGGGTGAACATATCCTCGTTCACAAGGCCCTCGGTGTAGAGGGTGTTGAAGAACTTCAGGCAGTTTTCCTTAAACCACTCAGTGGTGGGCAGATACTCCATCTGTCCGTCTACTACTGCCCAATAGTCCTTGTAGTTGTAGCCGGCACCCATAAGGGCAAGCAGGCCGACATAGGAAGTGTGGGTGTTGTAGGCGGCCATGGGGATCTCGTCTGCCTTTCCGTTACCGTTGGGATCCCGGGTCTTGAAGGCTCTCAGCACTTCCAGCAGCTCTTCCTGGTTGGTGGGTTCGGGCAGGCCCAGCTTGTCCAGCCAGCCCTTATTGATCCACCAGTACGTACCACCGGACGTGTTGGGGGTAGAGGCCTGGAACATGGGCAGGGCATAGATGTGGCCGTCAGAGGCGGCAATATCATTCCATGCATTCCGCTCGTCCAACAAGGCGCAGAGGTTGGGACAGTATTCGCGGATCAGATCCTCCAGAGGCAGAAGAATGCCGTCCATACCGTATTTGGTGAAATCAACACCGCTGGGCTTGAACAGGACCTCGGGATACTCGCCGGAGTTCATCAGCAGGCCCATCTTCTCAGCCGCCTCGGAGGGAGCGAACTCGGTCATATTGAACTTGATGTTGGAGATCTCCTGGAGGTACTTCCAGGCAATGTTATCGTTGTAGGAATAAGCAGAGTTACCCATGACGCTCATGACAGATACTTCGATCTGCTCGGCCAGGGGGAAGGTGATGGTATTGTCTTCAGTGGTCTCGGTGGGTTTTGCGGTGGTCTGCTGGGGAGGAGGGTCCTGCTTGCCCTCGGTGGTGCCGGCGGGTTTTTCTTCCTGGCAGCCTGCCAGAACAGAGAGGACCATTACCAGTGCCAGAATCAGAGCCAGAATCTTTTTACACTTCATACATTTTGCCTCCATCTTTATTATGTTTTGTTTTGAACTTCACGGCGCGCTCCGTTGATCCGATTCCAGAATAGCATGGACTGTTTTTTCAGTCAACTGACGGTTTTTGAGGAAAAAACAGTCAGTTGTTTTTCCCTTTTTAGCATTCTATAATGTAGTGGTAAACTACATTGAATACGGAGGGATCAGCCAGTGTTTTTCGGAAAACTCAGAAATGCACCAACCTTTCTTAAATATCTTCTTTCCTATGTGCTGGCCTTCACGGTTCTGATCTTCTGCTTCTTCTGGATCCTTCGGGGGCAATTGACCGAGGCCTACAGCCAACGCCAGGCAGACCGGGTGGTGACACAGATGGAGGCTTCCGTCACCCATCTGTTTTCAGAGATCAGCTTTTTAGCCCAAACCGACAGCCTGATCACAAGCAATGCCGACATCAAGCTGGCCACCTACCGGGCGGAAGGAAAATACATCCGCATTACTGCTCGGGAGCTGCGCCAGTATTCCAGTACCTCCAATCTTCTGGAGGACATTGTGTATTATTCCCGCGTCAGCGATTACGTTTTCTGCAAAACAGAATACATAACCTATGGCGATGGCTGTTTTCGGCTCATCGATTCCGGAAACAATGAGACATTTTTTGATCCTGCCCCCTATATGGGCGCAAAGTCCGGGCAGCTCATCTGGCAGGATGACGGACAAACGGAGCATCTGTTTTATTTCCCACCGAACCAATCCGGAGCCATGTACATCTATTTCTATCTGTTGGACACAAAAGTGATCCAGTCTCAGCTGAGCACCCTCCTGTCCAACGAGGTGTTGGCTGTGGCGCTGCTGGACAGTGACGGCAGATACGTTACCGGGTCCGGCTTTGAACCCTATGAAAGCGCCGTGGAAGGAACAGCCCCAATGCAGGGGACCCTGTCCCTGGAAGACGGTACCTCCATATATATCTCCTCCCCTATCCAGGACGGATTCGTCCTGGCCACGGTGGTTTCCGGAGAAGTTCTGAAGGACCAGGTCAACAGCGCCTATGTTCACAGCTACCTGAGTATGCTGGGTTTGGGGCTGGTGGGTATCTGCCTGGTGTACGCCGCTATGCTCCTGACCTATCGCCCCCTCCACCGTCTGATGGAAACCCTTGGCCATGAGACCGGCCGTAACCAAAACTATCTGGAGGTCATCTCCAGGAACTACTCCAGTCTCATTCAGCAAAAGGCCGAACTGGAGCAGATGCTTGCAGCATACCGGATGAATACAGATGCCCTGGAGTATCCCCATGAGGAGCTGGGTAACCTGGCCCTGTGCCTCCGGGAACACCGCTTTGACGATGCCAGAGCGCTGGTGGAAGCCCTTCTGTCCCGGTTCGACGGTTCACCGGGGTATTTCCTGGGCTGCGTTCTTCTGGACTGCCTCACCATCATCTCCAATTCCATGAGTCGGGCCCAGATTAAATATGAGGACTACTCAGATATCTTTGCGCTGGCCGTCCAGCAATGCCGTAACATTCACCACATTCAAGATCTGGAGAACCTCAAAGCATTGATCCAAAAGCTCCTGTTCTTCTATGAGCAGAAAACTACAGAACAGGCTCTTCGCGGAGAAACCCTGAAGCAGCTTGTGGAAGAGCGGTACAGCGATCCGGACTTTTCCATCGGCGAGATCGCCGAAGTCTGTCATGTCAGTGTCTCACGCATGAGCCGCCAGTTCAAAACGGCGGTTGGAATGGGTTTTCTGGAATATGTCTGGAAAATGCGGCTGGAAAAGGCGCAGGAGTTGCTGCGCACCACCGATCTTTCCGTAGATGAGATCAGCCTGCAGGTGGGCTATCTGGCAGCCACCAGCTTCCACCGGAAATTCAAGCAGGAAACCGGCTTGACGCCCTCTCAGTACCGGAGCAAATTCACCGCTTCGGGTTCTGTCGATCAAAACTAGAATCATAATCAACGAAACCAGCCATGGAAGTAGGCATAGCTACCCACTCCATGGCCGATCATACAGGAGGATCAAATATGCTGCTTTATTCCAAGTGGATCACCTACCCCACCGGCACAGACCAGGGAAGACACGCCAAATACGGCACTCCCTCTCCCTATTTCAGAAAGGAATTCTCCCTGGCTAAGAAAGTCAAAAAGGCATGGATTGCCATTTCTGCCCTGGGTATCTACAAACTCTACCTGAACGGTCAGGAAGTCAGCAAAGAATTCTTTGCCCCCGGTTGGGTGGATTACTTCAAGAAACTCCCCTTGATCAAATACGACGTTACCGATCTGCTGGCCCGGGATAACGCCATTGGTGTGGTACTGGGAGACGGCTGGGCCGTGGGCCATGTGGGCTCCCATGCCACCTTTGAGCGAAACGCCTGGAACAACCGGATCGAGTTTACCATGACCCTTACCGTCCTTTACGAGGACGGCGAAACGGAGCTTATCCAAACCGATGAAAGCTGGAAGGCATCCAGCGGTGAGATCCTGTATAACGATCTGTACATGGGTGAATACGTGGATCACCGGCTGTCTTTGGGTGATTTTTCCGCATACGGCTATAATGACGCTGCCTGGCACCCTGCCCAGGAAGCCAAATTCAAGTTTTCCCGGAACCTCTATCTCCAGGAAATGGACGTGGAGCCCATTGTAACCAAGCACATTCTGCCGGTAGAGGAAGTACGTCGGGAGGGCCGAAAAATCCTTTATGACGTAAAACAGAACATTTCCGGTGTGCTGCGGTGTGTCTGTAAGGGTGAGCGGGGCGCCAAACTGGTTTTCCGCCACGGCGAGATTCTGGAGGAAAACGGAGCCCTTTACACCAAAAACCTCCGAAAAGCCGAGGCCATGGACACCTACATTCTGGCCGGAGAGGATACCGAAGTCTTCCGCCCCATTTTTACTTACCATGGTTTCCGGTACGCCGAAGTGGAGCTCATCGGGCAAGTGGAAATCCTCAGCATCCAAGCAGAGGTCATGTACACCGACCTGGAAACTGCCGGAAGCTTCCATTGTTCCAATCCCATTGTAAACAAGATCTTCAGCAACACCCTCTGGTCTCAGCGGGACAACTTCATGGCTGTCCCCACCGATTGCCCCCAACGGGATGAGCGGCTGGGCTGGACGGGGGATGCCCAAATCTTCTGCCAGAGTGCCATGTACAACATGGATTGCCGGCGCTATTTCCGAAAGTATCTTGCCGATATCCGTGACGCGCAGCTTGGAAACGGCGTGATTCCCTGCGTTGCTCCACTGCCCCATGTGGAATACTATTCCTACACCGGAAGAGAAGCCGCCGCCGGATGGAGCGAGTCCATCGCGGAAATTCCCTGGACCCATTACAAAATGTACGGCGACAAGCAGGTCATCCGGGAAAACCTCCTCGCGCTGAAAAAACTGCTTGCCTACTATGAGGCCGATTCCAACGCCTTTGAACCGAATTCCTTCCTTCGCTGCGGCAAATTGATGTACGGCGATTGGCTGAGTGTGGGCTCCGCAACGGACAAGGATGTGCTGGCCACCCTCTATTTTGCATTTGCGGCGGATCAGGCAACGAAAATGTGTGAGCTGTTGGGAGACGAGGAAGCGCAGGATTACCGCACCCTGTACGAAAACATCAAGAAAGCCTTCCGGGTCAGATTCCTCTCCCCCGAGGGCAGGATCCTCTCGGACACCCAGAGTGCCTATGTGATCGCTTACAAGTTTGGGATCATTACGCAGGAGGAAGCCAGAGCAAATCTGCTGCGCAAGCTGGAGGAAGATAACCACCATCTGACCACCGGTTTTTTGGGTGTCAAATTCTTGCTGCCGGCGCTGTGCGATCTGGGCCTCGAAAACGAGGCCTACACCCTGCTGACACAGACCACCTTCCCGGGCTGGGGCTATTCCGTGGTAAACGGCGCCACCACCATTTGGGAGCATTGGGACAGCAATTCCACCGAAAACCTGGTAGGCATGAATTCCTTCAATCACTACTCCATGGGTTCCTGTGTGGAGTGGATGTACGAATACTGCCTGGGCATCCGCCCCGACCCTGTCTCCGGCGGCCTGCGCAAAGTGACCTTCCGGCCCTGCGTGGACTTCTCCGGGAGAATCAACGACGCGCAGGGTTACTATCACAGTCCCTTCGGCCGGATCGATATGCAATGGAACCGGACCGGAACCGAAGTTACTTACGAAGTGACCCTGCCCCAGGAAATCGACGCATCCTTTGACCTTGAAAGATACCGGGTAACCACACAGGAAACGCTCCCTGCAGATCCCGGCAGAACAACCTACCGATTCACCTTTGCAGAACGGTGATGAAAGAGAGGAACCTGATATGATCAACTATGCCCACAGAGGTGCCAGTGACTACGCCCCGGAAAACACCCTTTCCGCGTTCTACCTGGGACTATTGCAAGGTGCCAACGGAATCGAAACGGATGTGCAGATCACCAAGGATGGCGTTCTGGTACTGTTCCACGACAACACTCTGGATCGGGTAACGGATTTTACCGGTTCGGTTCAAGATTATACATACGACGAACTGAGAAAAGCCAAGGTCACCGGCAGCAGTGTCACCGGATTCTATGACCGGATTATCAAGCTGGAAACCTTTTTAGAGCATTTTGTCCCCTACCCCATTCAGTTTGCCATCGAGCTGAAATCCGGGGATGTGGAATCTCCGGTGATCGACCTGATCCGAAAGTATAACATTGCGGACCGAACCACGGTTACCAGCTTTCACTTTGAGTACATTCAAAAAGTGAAGCAGGTCGATCCCACGATCCGGATCGGATGGCTGGTTCACGGTGACGGCTGCGATTGTATGGACCGGCTTTTGTCTATCGGCGGCGAGGAAATGGCT
>JAZSLC010000224.1:0-8343 GCA_045535175.1 Faecousia sp.
CCGCTGACCTTCGGGTCAGCGGCCTTTTTGTTGGGTTAAGTGGCCAACGAAAAGCCTCCCCTGAACGAAACAGGGGAGGCTTTGGAATGATTGGGATGAATTAACCCTTGACGGAGCCCAGCATAACGCCCTTCTCGAAGAACTTCTGAACGAAGGGGTAGGCAACCAGGACGGGAGCTGCGGAAACCACGATGGAGGCGTACTTGATCAGGTCCGTGGAGCCGATGACGTGGGCGAGGATTTCTGCGTCGTCGAACTGGTCCAGGTCCACATTGCTGGCGCTGAGGATGTCCCGCAGGACCATCTGCAGGGGATACATTTCCCGGTCACGCAGATAGAGCATGGAGCTGAAGTAGCTGTTCCAGTGTGCCACTGCGTAGTACAGCACGATGACCGCGAATACCGCTCTGGAAAGGGGAATCACGATTTTCAGCAGATAGCCGATATCGGAGATGCCGTCAATCCGGGCCGCATCAAACAGGTCCTGGGGGATGCTGTTCATGAAGAAGGTGCGCATGATGATCATGTTATAAACACTGAGGGCACCGCTGAGGATGACCGCCCAACGGGAACCGATGAGGCCCAGCTTCAGACGCAGAATGTAGCTGGGAATCATGCCGCCGGAGAAGAACATGGTAATCATAAAGAGGGTCATGTAAATCTTTCGGCCCTGCATATTCCGGCGGGACAGGGGATAGGCTGCCAGGGTGGTCAGAATCACGTTGATGGTGGTAGCCACCACGGTGATATAGATGGTATTGCCATAGCCGGTCCAGATGATCCGGTAGTCAAATACCATCTGGTAGCCTCTGATGGAAGGCTCCACGGGCCACAGAAGCACCCAGCCGTTGGTAACGGCCCGGCCGGAGGAGAAGGAGCTGGACAGCACAAAGATCATGGGATAGGCGACCACGATCACCAGAAGAATCATGGTCACATAGACGATGACATTGAGGATCTTGTCTTCCAAAGGAAGGCCCACTTTTTTGGGCACGGTCAATTGTTGTTTATTCATAGGGCTCCCTCCTTAGAACAGGCTGACTTCCCGGTTGCTGAGCTTGTTGGTGATGGCGTTCACCAGCAGCAGCAGGGTGCAGTTCACAACGGAATTAAACAGGTTGACGGCTGCAGCATAGGAGAAGTTGTTGGCCATATTGAGGCCCACCTTGTAAACGTAGGTGGAAATGATTTCGGATGTGGTGCTGTTCAGGTCTGTCTGCATCAGATAGGCCTTTTCGAAGCCGATATCCAGAACATTGCCGAAGCGCATGATCAGCATGATGCACACGGTGGGTAGGATGCTGGGAAGATCGATGTGAATCACTCTCTTCCAGCGGGTAGCGCCGTCCATCATGGCTGCCTCGTGGAGGTCCTGGGAAACACCGGCCAGAGCTGCGGTGTAAATGATGGTATTCCAGCCCAAATTCTGCCAGACGCCCGACAATACATACATGTGCCGGAAGGTATCGGCAGCGCCGCGGAAGTCCTTGGGATAGCCTACACCGCCGAGGGCCCGGAACAGGTTGCCGTACACGCCGTTGATGGGGCTGCAGACCAGGTTCATCAGGTTGACGATAACCACCATGGAGATGAAGTGGGGCATATAGGCAATGTACTGGGTGAACTTTTTGAATTTCTCATTCTGCACCGTATTGAGCATCAGTGCGAAAATGATGGGCAGGGGGAAACTGACGGCGATGGTGTACAGGGAGAGAATCAGGGTGTTGGGAAGCACCTGCTCGAATTTGGGGCTGGTGAAGAACTTGACGAAGTGCTTGAACCAAACCCACTCAGAACCGGTAATACCCTTTCTGGAGTTGAAGTCCCGGAAGGCAATCTGGGCACCGTACATGGGCCAGTAATGGAAAATCAGCATGTACGCCACCGGCAAAAGAAGCAGCAGATGGAGCTGCCAGTCTCTGCGGAAGTACTTCCATGTGTTTTTTAAGAAGTGTACGATTTTAGCGCTGGCTGGAAGTTTTGCCTTTTCTGGCAAGGTATTTACCGGTTTCATAGAATTGCTTCCTTTCCTGTATGTATACGAATCCAATAAGGGACAGCGGCCTGCGGGATCCTGTGGCCACATGATCTCTTTTCCGAAGGTTCCCTGTGGAAACCCTCGGAAAAAACATCGGGTCTGCAGAGGGGCGGCACAGCCGCGCCACTAAGGACTAAAATCGGGGTCTGTAATGGGGGCGGCTGAGCCGCCCCCATTAAGGCTAAACTAAAAGGGAATTACTTGCCGTTCATTCTGTCCCAGCAGCTCTGAGTGTTTTCTACCCAGATGGACAGACCGTTGGCTTCCATATCAGCCAGATACTTCTGCCAGTCGGCATCGCTGTTGGGATCCATGGTGCCGGAGATAAACAGAGCGCGGGCCTCTGCCATGTAGCCTTCACACAGGGTCTTGGGCTCTGCAATGGCCTCGGCTTCTTCTGCATTGTACAGCAGGTTGTAAACAACCTCGTCGGGCTGACCGGCTTCGATGCTGGTGTTGTAGATGTTGCTGTTGATAAAGCCACGCCACTTTGCGGGGGTGATGGTGTCGTCGGCGGGAGCATCGATGTCGTAGTTTGCATACATGCTTCTGGGGAACATAACGCTCTGGTTGTTGTGCCAGTTGATGTTGTTCTGCTCAGTGTAAACCTGAGAGTTGATGATGTGCAGACGGGCCTTGAAACCGTAGTCGTCGTAGTACTCCTGGCCATCGGGGATGTACTCCCAGTCACGGCCTTCTACGCCGTAGCGGGCGAACAGGGCGCACTTTTCACCGGCCATGAAGTCCAGCACACGGAATGCCAGCAGGGGATCTTCACAGTCAGCGGTAACCATGGTGCAGTAACGGAAGGTGTTGGTACGCATGGAGGCGTAACCACCGGTCTCGCAGCCTTCAACGGCTTCCAGGATGGGCAGAGCGTCCCACTCGTAGATGGATTCGCAGGTGTTGTCCATGCCCAGGGTGGCGTGGATGCCGATAACGCCGACCTTGACGTCGCCTTCGGCGGGAGTGACCAGAGCCTTCACGTCGGCATCAGAAATATCGCTGAAGGACATGGGGGACAGCAGGCCTTCCTCGTAGAGCTTGTTCATGTAGATCAGGGCCTGACGGTACTCGTCGGTCACGTAGGGAACCCAGATCTGGCCGTCGGTGGAGTTGAAGAAGTACTTGTCGGAGCAGAAGACGAAGGCGGAGATCAGACGCTCCAGAGTGTTGCAGTGGTAGCCGTCGACACTGACCAGCATGGGGATCTCGTCACCGGGATCGCCGTTGCCGTTGGCGTCCTGATCGCGGAAAGCAACCAGCACATCATACAGCTCGTCAACGGTGTTGGGCATTTCCAGACCCAGGTTCTCCAGCCACTTGATGTTGATGGAGGAAGAAACAGCGTTGTCAACAGTGCCGGTCTGGAAGTGGGGGAAGCTGTACAGACCGCCGCTGATGGGGTCGGTACCATTCTTGAAGATGTTGGGAATTTCATAGGACAGACCCATCTCTTCAATAAACTTGAAGGCATCATTGGTGAAGTAGCCCCAGCCTGCATCGAAGTAGGGCTGCAGGTCTACCAGGTACTCATCGCGGCCCCACTGGTTCAGGGTGTCCATGGCGATGCCGGTAACGCCCCAGATGATGTCGGGCAGCTTCTCACCGCCGGAGACCATCAGGTTCAGCTTGGTCAGAGCTTCGTTGGAGTCGCTGGACAGGTAAACGAATTCCAGGTTAACGCCGGTCTGCTCTTCCACAAACAGGGTGAACTCGTTGGTTTCGTAGTTCTCGGTCAGTGCGTTCTGGCACAGTGCGATGGTGATGGTGGGGTTGGAGCCATCGGTGACGATGGGCAGTTCGCCAGCGGCGGAGCGGCCGTCATCAGCGGTGGTGGGAGGTGCGGTGGTGGGCTTGGGGTCATTGCCGCCCTGAGTTGCGGGGGGATTGGTGGGGTTGGGCTTAGGGTCGTTGTTACAACCGGCGAACAGGCCGACGATCATAAGAACGCAAAGCACCAGTGCGAGAATCTTCTTCATGGTTTCATTTCCTTTCTGGTCTGATTTTTTGGGACCCGCCATGTCCGGCAAATCCGTGCTTTTAGTGTAAAATGAGAGTCAAAACTTTTCAACAATCATACTTTGAATCAAATCGCTCAATTTCGGAGCATTGAAAAAGTTGGGAATTTACCTGCTTTTTTATGAAAAACAGAATTATTTATGCGCAAATAGTTTTTCACTCATTTTCTGAACACTCATCTCTCGGGTTCTGCACTGTGCAGTTTCAATAATACGGTGTACGCCGGATTGTGCATTGTGCCGGGATGCCTTAGGATTCCTCCAGAACGCCGTTTTTCCGGTACTGGGAGGGGGAGATGCCGTGGTATTTCCGGAATACCCGGTAGAAGGTGCTTTCTGCAGGGTATCCGCATTGGTGGGCCACCTCTGCCACACTCAGCTGAGTGGCATACAGCAGCCTGCCGGCGGCTTTCATCCGCAGCATCAGCAGATATTCGCTGAAACTCATGCCGGTGGTGTTTCGGACGATCTCGTAGGCCCGCTTTTCGGTGATGCGGAATTCCCTTGCCACGGTGGTGGCGCAAATGTTGGGATCGAAGGCGTTTTCCCGGAGCCAGGTCATAACCCGATCCTGGAGGGCGGTTACATCACCCTTGCTCTTTTTCTTCATGTGCAGGAAAATGCTGTCCAGCATTTCCATCAGCACCTTCAGGTTTGCTTCGGGGCTCTTGTTGGGCATATACTCCTGGTCATAGGGATCCATGTCCAGTTCCATTTCCTCTGCGGCGCTGCGCAGGGTGAATCTTACATTATAAAAGATTTCGCGGACGGAGCCCAGCTCCAGCTGCTGACCGATGGACTCCAAAACCCGTTGGGCTCCTTCCCGGTCATCTGCGAAAATGGATTGATACAGCCGTTCGTGCTGCAGGCGGGAGTAGATGTGGCTGCGGATTCGCTGTCCCCGGAACAGGACCACACCCGGCTCCCCAGGGCAGGAGAAACGGGCCTGACGGATGGCGGTGATCAGGTTGCTCAGCTCCAGGAAGGGGGCGCTGATGCCGCAGCACAAGCCATCTTCTGCGGAGAGATGGTGGTTGTTGAGGTTGTCTGTCAATGTGGTCAGGACGCCCACAGCCTCTTCCCGGGCGGGGAACACCACACCCAACTGGGTGGGGCTGATTCGGACCCAGACGGCTTCCGGTAGCTGTGTCGCCAAGTCGCGGCAGAAGAGAGTTTGAGGCTTTTCGGTGCCGGTGACCACAGCGGTGCGGTACTCTGTTCCTTCCGGCAGGGCCTTTTCCCGCAGAAGAGCCTCGTCTGTCTGGTCGGGGATGATACCAAAGAATACCTTGGCCAGAATGCTGCTGACCAGGGCGTTTTGCAGGCCCTGTTCCCGCTCTTTGGATCGGTTCAGGATCCGGTCCAGGGATTGTATTTCGTTGGAACTGCGGTGTTCCGTCCCGGCATGGCTGGAAACCAGCTTGCGCAGGGGCTCTACGGAAATTTTGGAAAGAACAAAGGACATGATCAGACCAAGTACTAAAACAAGAGCGATGATGAACATACCCGCATTTGCTGCGGGCTGCAGCAGCTGTTCCATGGCCTGATCCTCCACCCAGATGGACACATTGGCCCGGATGGGAGTCATGGAAGCGGTAATGCGAATCCGTGCGTCCTTTTCTTTTTGGCTAAGAGGCTGGGGCCAGGCCATGAGAATTTGACCGTCTTCCGCTTCTATTTGTAAATAGGTATTCTCCGGAAGGAAGCTGCCGCCCAGGCTGTCCAGAATCACGTCTTCCCGGTAAAGGGACATGGAACCAACGGTAGAACCGGAGGGACGCAGGATTACACCCAGCATGGGTTGGGTTACGCCGTCCATGGTTACCGGCTGCATCGGCAGGATTCGCTGAACGTCCTTGCTGCTCAAGTATCCGATCAGTACTGCGGTGTCCGTTTCCGGGAACAGGATTTCTTCGGCAAAGCAGTCCTCTGCTGTGGGGCAGGCGACGGTGCGACCGGCGATACTGTTGCAGCCCGGGAAGTACAGCAGACACTCATCGGATATACCCCGCAGGTATATCTGATCCGATATGGCCTGGGAGATATAGTTCAGCACCGGGTAGTGCTCATAGGCCAGAACGCCGTTGCGGTCCCCCTGGATGTAGCTGTAATAGCGGGTGCTGGTGATGGCCTTGGGGATGGAGGAGGTGGTATACATATCCGTTCCCAGTTTTTCCGCATCCCGCTCCAAAGCGGTGCGCAGTTCCAGCCATTTTTCCTCTTTCATGGTCCTAAGGGACATATTATGGCTGATGATCAGACCTACCACCGACAGCACCAGCACCAACAGCATCAGCAGCATATTCCGCCAGATGACGGATGCATGCCGTTCTGTTCTTTTTTCCAAATAATCCATCTAAAACACTCCTCTGCAGAGATACTCTCATTTTATAATCCCAATGGGGCGGTGAAAACTCTCAATCCGGGATTCAAATCGATCATTCCCGGATGGTATCTTGGCTTTCCGGGAGGGAAGTGATATTCTTACACTGGGCACTGAGCCAAAAACTGCCGGGTTGGCAGAAACATGATCCTGTTGGGAGGCCACTATGAAGAATTTACTTGATCCCGAATCCAAACTGATTTCCACGCTTAACATAGTTGCAGATTTTGTTTTTGTCAATATTCTGTTCCTGATTTGCTGCATACCAATTGTTACCATCGGTGCGGCCCGGGCAGCCATGTGCACAGTGGCTGCGGCCTGGGCGGAAAAGGAGTCCTGCGGCGGCGGGACCTTCCTGCGGGCTTTCCGGGATAATTTCAAAGTCTCTCTGGGTCCTTGGCTGATCATGCTGGGAGCGGGATTGTTTCTGGCTCTGGATACCTGGTTTCTGTTTCTTTATGAGATACCCGGGGAAATCGTCTGGCACGTACTGGTGTTTCTGCTGTCGGCGGTGTACCTGCTGATTCTGCCCCAGCTGTTCCATGTGATGGCCCGCTACACCTGCACCGGAATCACTACACTGAAGAATGCTGCCCTGATTGCCCTGGGCAATATGGTTCCTTCTGCGGTGTGTGCTTTCGTGGGAGCGGTTCCGTTCCTGTTCTTGTATTATTTTACCGGCCTGTTTTTGGATTTGCTGCTGCTGTGGGGTCTGGGCTACTTCTCCCTGGCTGCCTACTGGGAAGCGGGTCTGATGAAGAAAACCTACAAGCGCCTGTCCGCCCAACTGACAGAACAACCGGAGCCTGCCGAAGCATCTGATTCGGATGCATCTTCCGAATCTCCTGCTGAAACCTGATATCCCAAATGAAACACGCCCGGAGTAAAATCCAGGCGGGGTTACGTGTAACTATTTCACATCTCCCCGGGGCGTTCTGAGGTGTCCGGTGATACTGCATAACGAAACGAGTACCGCAAATGGTGGGGATGAACGGTCTACTTGAACCTGGAATCTTCGACAGGAAGATGTTGACAATTCAACAACGAGGATGTATACTTGAGAAAGTTGACAATGCAACATCTGCTTTCCGGGAGGTACATTATGCTGAATCGATTTGCGCGGTTTTCTCTGTCCATTGCTGAAATTGACCATTGCTGGCACAAGTTGGCGGTGGAGGAAATGGCGAAATATGGACTTAACAGCCCTCATGCGGTCTATCTCATTACCCTGTATCAATACAGCGATGGGATCACCGCTGCAAAATTGGGGGAGCTTTGCTGCAAAAACAAAGCCGACGTGTCCCGGATGGTTTCCATTCTGGAGCAGAAGGGTCTGGTGCGCAGGGAAGCCGTTGGAGGCAACCGCTATCGGGCAAGGCTGCTGCTGACAGAGGAAGGTAAGCAGGCGGCGGAGCAGGTTCAGGGCCGGGCGGCCCTGGCGGTGGAACTGGCCGGCAGCGGCATGACGGAGGGGGAGCGGGAAGTGTTTTACCGCTGCCTGGAACGGATTACGGCCAATTTGCAAACCCTCAGCAGGGAGGGCTTACCCCTGTGACTATAACTCAGGAAAAGGACGGTAACATGATGAGAAATGTAAAGATTGTGGCAGACTCCTCTGCCAATATGCTGGAACTGGAAGGGATCTCCTTTGGAGCGGCACCCCTGAAGATCATTGCCGGGGACCGGGAGTTTGTGGACGATGCAGCCCTGGATGTGGAAGGCATGGTGCGCTGGTTTGACGCTTACAAGGGCAAATCCAAAACCTCTTGCCCCAATCCCTCCGACTGGCTGGAGGCTTTCGGCGAAGCGGAGGAAGTCTACTGCATTACCATCACCAGCGGCCTTTCCGGCAGCTACAATGCCGCCTGCATCGCAAAGCAGATGTATGAGGAACAGTACCC
>JAZSLC010000181.1:0-3628 GCA_045535175.1 Faecousia sp.
TAAAATCTATAGATTTTACCGATATTCCCCCAAAAGTCGCAACATTTCCGAAAGGGCCGATGTGGGCATCGGCCCCTACAAGGGACTTTTTTGACACGCTGGCAGGGCACCCTTTGGGGTGCCCTGTTTGCATTTTCCCCAGCCCGGCTGCATAGGCTTTAGCACATCGTTTGGGAGGTCAGGCTATGAAGCGGTTTTGGGGATTGACTTTGGTGTTTGTTTTGGTATGGACGGCGCTTCCGGTGGGGGCCCGGGGGGCATCGCTGACGGTGGATGCCAAGAGCGCCCTGCTGATGGATGTGGCCACCGGAACGGTGCTGATGGAGCAGAATGCCCACGAACCCCTGGCCCCGGCCAGTGTCACCAAAGTGATGACCATGCTGCTGATTATGGAAGCCATCGACAGCGGGCGCATCGGGTGGGAGGACTCCGTCATTGCCTCGGAAACCGCCGCAGCCAAGGGCGGCAGCCAGATCTATCTGAAAGTGGGGGAAACCATGTCCGTAGCGGACATGGTCAAATCCATCGCCGTTTCCTCCGCCAACGACTGTGCCTGCGCCATGGCAGAGCACATCGCAGGCAGCGAGGAGGCCTTTGTATCCATGATGAACAGCCGGGCCGCGGAACTGGGGATGCAGGACACCCATTTCGTCAACTGTACCGGCCTGGACGACAGCGAGGAGGCCAAAGCCCACCGCACCAGTGCCCACGACATCGCCCTCATGTCCAGGGAGCTGCTGAAAAACCACCCGGACATCAAAAAATACACCACCATCTGGATGGACACGGTGCGCCAGGGGGAATTCGGTCTCAGCAACACCAACAAGCTGGTACGGTTCTATCCCGGCTGCACGGGCCTGAAAACGGGCTTTACCTCCGGGGCTGGGTACTGCCTCAGCGCCTCGGCAGAGCGGGAGGGCATGGAGCTGATTGCGGTGGTCATGGGCTGCGAAACCTCCCAGGACCGGTTTCAAAGCTGCAAACGGATGCTGGATTATGGCTTTGCCACCTACGCCCTGGTAAAACCGGAGCTGCAGGGTGCCCTGACGGTGCCGGTCACTCTGGGAAAAAGCCGGGAAGTGCCGGCCGTTCCCGGGGACAGCGGTGCCCTGCTCATTGACAAGGCCCTCAAAAACTCCGTCACCACGGACATCACCATGGATGAATCGGTGCAGGCGCCGGTCAGCAAGGGGCAGCGGCTGGGGACCATGACGGTGCGCTCCGGGGACCGGGTGCTGGCCCAGGTGCCCATGGTGGCAGAAACCGCCGTGGAGCGGCTCCGGTTCGGGGATATTTTCCTTATGCTGCTGAAAAAGGTGTTCATGGTCAAAGGGGCATAAAAAATCGCCCTGAAGCGGATCGCTCCAGGGCGGGTGCTTATTAATTAGTCAGCGACGTAGGGCAGCAGAGCGATCTGACGGGCACGCTTGATGGCGCTGGTCAGGTCACGCTGGTGAGCTGCGCAGGTACCGGTGGTACGGCGGGGCAGGATCTTGCCGCGCTCGGACAGGTAACGGCGGAGCTTACCGGTATCCTTGTAGTCGATAGCGGTCACCTTATCCACGCAGAAAGCGCAAACCTTCTTGCGCTTACGGGGACGCATACGCTGTTCGTTAGCCATTGGGATTACCTCCTTTGTAAGCATTGTGAAAAAGTCAAGTTTTTAGAAGGGCAGCTGAGAATCGTCGCTGTCCAGAACACCAAAGCCGGAGTCGGAGCCTGCGGAAGGCATGCTGTAGCCACCGTAGCCACCGGACGGAGCACCATAGGAGCTTCCACCGTAGGAGGAAGAACCGCCCTGGTCATCCCGCTTGCTGTCGCCGAAATAGGCGTTGGACACAACGACTTCTGCGCTGGTGCGCTTGTTGCCGTCCTTATCGGTCCAGTCCCGCATTTCCAGGCGTCCATCCACAACGATCATGCGGCCCTTGGCGAAGTACTTGGAGATGAACTCTCCGGTCTGACGCCAGGCGACACAGTCGATGAAATCAGCCTTTCTCTCGCCGCCGTCCTTGGGAGCGAAATCCCGGTCGACAGCAATACGGAAGCTTGCTACGGCAACACCGGAGCCGGTGCGGCGCAGCTCAGGGTCACGGACCAGGCGACCCATCAGAGTGATGTGGTTGAGCATTGAGGTACCTCCTTACTCTGCCACTACGGTGGTCAGGCAGCGCAGGACGCCTTCGGTGATCTTCATCACACGCTCCAGTTCCGCGGGGAACTCGGGCTTGGATTCGAAGTTCATCAGGACGTAGTAACCTTCGGTCAGGTCGTTGATGGGGTATGCCAGACGACGCTTGCCCCACTCGTCAACGTTGGACACGGTACCCTCCGCCTCCACCATTGCCTTGAACTTTTCCACAAGTGCGGCGATGCCCTCTTCGCCCTTGGCAGGGTCGATGATGTAGAGCACCTCGTACTTACCGGTGATCTTAGCCATGTTGTTTGCACCTCCTTTTGGACGTTAGGCCTCCGGTCGCGCCGGAAGCAAGGATATGTCCGCATTCGCAGACCAGTGTATTATATATGTTAAGGCTCCGTTTGTCAAGAGAATCTTTCAAATTTTCCTTGTTTTTTGGAAAATAATCCATTTTGTACCACAATAAATCAGGGCGCCCTGACGGGCGCCCCTTTTATCTAGCTACTTAGCAGCAGCCGCAGTTGTGATCGCAGCCGCAGCCGCCGTTGTTGCCGCCGACCAGGCCGTTGTTGCCACAGCCGCAGAACAGAATCAGCAGAATGATGATCCAGCAAATGTTGCCGCCACAGAACCCGTTATTATACATAGAAAGTACCTCCAAGTCGAAGATTTCAGCGGCGAAGCCGCTCATTCCATGTTATTCCGCGGGGCCCAAAATGTGCTTAAAGTTCGTAAAGGGGTTTGACGGGATCAAAGCCCTGGGGCTTGTATGTAACGGAGCCGATGGGCTTGCCTTCCAGACCATACTTGGGGTTATACCCAAACAGGTTTACATAACGCAGGAAGTCATCCCGTTCCTCCTCCATTTTCTCCATAACCGCCACGGTAGCAATCACATCATCCACCGCCCGGTGGCTGTTCACCACCTGATCCTGGAGCCCATAGACCTCGATGGCATTGCAGAGCTTATGGGGGTAGCTGTGCCGGTCCTTGTAGACCGTCAAAAGATCCAGTTTGTCTTTGCCCTTCAGGATGGTGGGGTCTCCGTGCCGCAGCAGCAGATAGAAAAGGAAACTCAGGTCAAAATGGGCATTGTAGGCCAGCAGCAGGGTGTTTCCGGCAATCATCCGGGCGATGTCGCAGCAAACCCGGGTCTTGGAGATGCCCCGTTCCATCAGATCCAGATCGGTGATGCCCGTCAGCTGCTGGATCTTGGGAGGCACAAATCCGCCGGGGCTCAGGCTGATGAGTTCGTCGTATTGTTCTATGATGGCGATCTGCCCATTCCGGCGCTCTACCACCACGGCAGCGAATTCAATGATTTCGTCTCTGCTGTAATTCAGGCCCGTGGTCTCCGTATCAAAGAGCACCAGCCGGTCATATTTGGAAAAAAGGCTTTCAAGCTGTGCCATTGGAGTCCCTCCTCAGATCGTATGCCCGTTTGAACTTGCTTTTGCGCTGTTTTTGCAAACCATACCGCTGGGCCAG
>JAZSLC010000145.1:0-5501 GCA_045535175.1 Faecousia sp.
TTGCGCAGTGCCGCTTTCAGGTCTTCCGGGTGAATCCGGCCCAAACTGTCGGGCTGCAGATAGGTGACTTCAAAGCCCTGATGCTCCAGTTCTTTCATACAGTTCAGCACGGCATGGTGCTCCACAGCGGTGGTAACAATATGCTTGCCCCGCTTTCCCAGCCGCTTGACGGTACCCATAATGGCCCAGTTATCCGCTTCCGTTCCGCCGGAGGTGAAAAACACCCGATCCGGTTCTGCACCCAGGGCAGCGGCAACTTTGGCTCTGGCAGCCCGGAGGGCGTGGGCTGCATCGATGCCAAATCCGTAGAGGGCACTGGGATTGCCCCAGCCCACGGTCATGGCTTCGGTCATTGCCTCCACTGCCTCTTTGCAGGGCTTGGTGGTGGCGGAATTATCCAGATAAATCATGGTTTTCTCACTTTCCTACGCAGAACCTCTCAAAGATTCTGGCGGTAATATCTTCACGGACCGTGGCACCGGTCACTTCGCCAATAGATTCCATGGCTGCTTCCACATCTGTCAGCACGGCATCCGGGGTCAGACCCAGCTTGAGTCCCTGCAGAGCAGAGCCCATGGACTCATATGCCCGGCGGATGGCATCAAATTGCCGGGGGTTGGTCAGGATGGAGCCATCGCAGGGTGTTTCGGAATCAAACATGGAATCTACCAGGTCGGCAAAAAGGTCAAGGCCTGCTCCGGTTACGGTGCTGATTTCGATGATGTTCATAAAAGGAAGGTCGGAGGGGGCAATCTTTTGCCCCAGGTCGCACTTGTTGATCAGTGCGATGGCATTTTCGTGGTCGCAGCAGGCTTCGATGACGGCCTGGTCTTCCTCACTCAAAGGCTGGGAGCCGTCACAGACAAAGATCACCAGATCCGCCTCTTCCAGGGCTTTTCTGGAGCGCTCCACGCCCATGGCTTCGATGCGGTCTGAGGTTTCCCGAATGCCTGCGGTGTCAATCAGGCGAAGCCGGGTGGAGCCAACCATCACCGTTTCTTCCACAGTGTCACGGGTGGTACCTGCCACTTCCGTGACAATTACCCGCTCATAGCCCGCCAAAGCATTCAGCAGGCTGGACTTGCCCACATTAGGCTTACCCACGATGGCTGCTGCCACGCCGTTTCTCATAATACGGCCCTGCCCGTAGGTATTCAGGAGCGCATAAAGGGCTTTGGCATCGGTTTTAAGGGCGGATTCGTAGTTTTTGAGACCGAAATCCTCAATATCTTCGTCGGGATAATCCAAAACCGCATGGAAATGGCTGCAAAGATCCGTCAAATGATTATAAATGGGGGCTAGCTTTTTTTGCAGCACACCGCCCACCTGGCCGGCTGCATTTGCGGCAGCATCGGCGGTTTCTGCTTCAATCAGATCAATGACAGCTTCCGCCTGGGTCAGATCCAGATGGCCGTTCAGGAAGGCTCTCTTGGTGAATTCACCCCGGGCAGCGGGACGGGCGCCCGCCAGATACAGCGCTTCCAGACCGGCAGCCAAAACGGCAGGAGAGCCGTGGCACTGAATTTCCACGGTGTCTTCACCGGTGTAGCTGTGGGGAGCGCGGCTCACCACGGCCATGCACTGGTCGATGGTGCGCCCTTGCCGGTCGTGCAGGGTGCCCAGCATAAGCTTCCGGTTCTGAGCCTGGGTCAGGGGTGTGCCGTTTTGAAGCTGAAATACCTTTCCTGCAACTTCAATGGAGCCGTTTCCGGTGAGACGGATGATGCCGATGGCGCTGACGGAAGCGCCGGTAGAAATGGCGGCAATTACATGGGACATAGTGAATCTCCTCTTAGCGCAGAATTTCCAGGGCCTGTTGATATTTTTTCAGACGAGCCCGGTGTTTCTCCCGGTCAATGGTGATGCCGGCCAGGCGGGTTGCATCGCTGTTATGGGTCAAGTCTGCGATTTTAACAATCCGGGCGATGGGGTTTTCCTTGATGGCGAGAACATATTCCGGATAAGGAACCTCCGGGTGATGGGTCATCAGAGCCACGGCTTCGGTAACGGCTTCCGGGAAAACAGCCTTCAAATCATCAAGGGTAAGGTCGGTGTCTTCCACAATGTCATGCAGCAGGGCCACACAGGTGGTCAGTTCATCGGGCATTTGCTCCGCCAGATGAATGGGGTGAAAAATGTAGGGAATACCGCTTTTATCAAACTGACCATGATGGGCCCGATAAGCGATTTTCATTGCTTCGCAGGTGAGGGGTGTGTAAATCATAGGAATCCTCCGTATAACTTGGCAACCACATATATAATAAATGATTATAGCATCTTCTTTTGGAAAAGGCAATTATATTCCTGATATTTCCGGGCATACTATCCCGGAGGTGAGAATATGCCGGAGAAGAAAGAGGAAATCACAGACGGCGCTCTGCGGAATGTTTTCCGGGAAGCCAATGACTTTATTCGAAGACCGATCCTTTGCGGTGAGCTGACCCTGTACGCATACGCCATCGATGGGCTGATTGCAGCGGCTTACGCCACGGATTATGTGATCAAGCCCATCGTGGAACTGCTGAAAGGCTCAACAATGGAGGAACTGTATAAAGCATCCATTGACGGGGTTGTTTATAATGTGGTGGCAGTGCCCTGCAAGGACCTGGATGACACGGCCTTGAAGCTGGTCAATGGATTTTGCGTGGTGCTGTTCCCGGGGGTTGGAGCCATTGCTTTTGAGGTCAAGACACCGGATAAACGTGGCACCTCTGCGCCGGAGGTAGAGAATACCGTCAAAGGCCCCAAGGATGCCTTTGTGGAAACGGTGCGATCCAATACCAGCTACATCCGGCGACATTTACGGACTCCGGATTTGCGGCTTTATGAAACTCAGGTGGGCCGCAGAAGCCTTACCAATGTCAGTGTTCTCTGGGTAGAAGGAATTACCGACCCGGAACTGGTAAAACGTATGAAGCAGCGAATCGCATCCATTGATGTGGACGGCCTGATTTCTCCGGCTTCGGTGGAAGAGTATATTACCGGCTCCCGGGCCACGGCGTTCCCACTTCTGCTCTATACCGAACGAACGGATCGCTTCTGCCAGGGACTGTTGGACGGCCGGGTGGGGCTGTTGGTGGACGGGCTTCCTCTGGGGTATATGGCACCGGCGGACCTGGGGTCCCTGATGGAGAGCCCGGAGGATAGGAGCATTGACTATGTGAGTGCTTCCTGCATTCGGGTTCTGCGGTATGTGGCGCTGCTGCTGAGTTTGTTGCTGCCGGGCGTTTTTGTGGCGATGGCGGCTTACCATCAGGAAATGATCCCGCTTCCTCTGTTACGAGCCATCATTGAAAGCAAGAAATCTGTCCCCTTTTCGTCAGCTGTTGAAGTGTTGGGGTTGCTGGTGGCTTTTGAACTGCTTCAGGAGTCCGGTATTCACTTGCCACGGGCCATTGGGCAATCGGTGTCCATCATTGGCGGCATTGTTGTGGGCACGGCGGCGGTAGAGGCAAAGCTAATTTCTCCTGCTGCCCTGATTGCAGTGAGTGTGGCGGGAGTTTGCGGCTTCGTCCAGCCCAATCGGGATTTTGCGGAGGCGATTCGGGTGTGGCGATTTGGAATTGCCCTTTTAGGGGCGCTGGCGGGACTCTTTGGCGTAACAGCGGGGCTTATTGGCTTACTCATTCACCTTTCCGGGCTTACTTCGTTGGGTGTACCCTATCTGGCACCCTTTTGCTCTGTGAAAGGGAAAGCGCTGCTTCGGGGGCGACTTGCAAAAAATCCGTATCGCCCGGAACGGCTGAATCCCCAGGACAGGAGGAATCAAAAATAGGGAAGAGAATACGGTGGATTATTCTTTTGGCGGTGGCGGCGTTGGTGATATGGAAACCGTTTTCGGAATCTGATGTGGCCCAGCTGCAGCCGGTTGAACTTTTGTATGTCAGCATGACTTCGGAGGGTGTGAAAGTAGCAACCGAAACAGGGGACCTCGGGGAAGGGGAGGACTTGAATGAGGCCATGCATGACCTGGAAAAATGTGCTGCAGGAAAAGTGTTTCTGGAAACGGCGGAATACCTGCTCGTAACCGATGGAGCAAGGGGGCTGCTGCCGGAATTAACATCGATTATGCGTCCCGGTTGTGCAGTATGTGTTGCGCCGGAGCTAGTGAACCTTGAAGAGGCTGCTGCGTACTTGAATGTTCATCGACCTGAAGTGACGCTGAATGATTACCGGGCGGATCAGACGGATTTGCCACACCTGAAACAGGAGGAGGGAAGATTCAAACTTGAATAGTAATACAGTAAAAACGACATCCATGATGGCGTGGATATTGGCAGCTTTGTCTGCCCCGCTATGCCATCTGACGGGTAAAACCGGTTGGATTGAGGTTGCGGCTGCAGGGACGCTGTGTACCGTGTTGAATCTTCTCCGTTTTCGGGAGGACAGCGAATTGACACAAACCAAAAAGTGGTATGTGGCGGTTGCCGGTGTGTGCCTTGTGCTGGCGGCTGGAGTGTGCTTAAATCTGGCAGAAACCACATGGCCTACGGGTAACACGACCACTGTTGTGCCGCTGGTTTTGCTGCTGCTGGCGGCCTGGGGTGCCTGGGAGGGTCCTGAGGAAGCATCGCGGACAGGGAGCGTGTTGTTGTGGTTTCTGGTGATTCTGTTTTCATCGGTAGTGGCCGGCGGTGTGGGAAATGTAAAACTCTCAAGAATAGGAGTGTCCGGTGAAGTGTCTGATGGCCTGGTGTATCTGGTGTTTTTGCTGCCTGGGATTGCAGCGGTCATTCCGAGAAGCAAAGGATCAGAAAAACTGCTCTGGGTTTTACCGGCATTTGGAACACTGATGACACTGCTGGTTACGGGAATACTATCAGAACCGGTAGCCGGATCCATTGAAGATCCCTTTGGTGAATTCGGAAAGAGTCTGAGTCTGTTTGGAGTAGTGGAGCGCTATGAATCCTTGGTAAGCGCATCTCTGACCGTAGGGTACTTCTGCCTGATGAGTTTGCTGCTGAGCGCAGCGCATCATTTGGTGGAAACCGCATATTCGGGAAAAGGGCGAATTGGAATGCTTTTGACGGCGTTCGGCGCAGCTTTAACGATGAATCTGAAACTGAAATGGTTTTATGTACTGGCGATGGTGCTTCTTGTGACCTGGTACGTAATTCCTGTGATTATGAACAAAACACCATTGAAAAAATAGTTGAAATAATGGAAAATAATACTTGACAAAAAGGGGGGGTTCTGTTAATATACCGTGGTGCGTGCCGTGGGGCACTGCGGAAGAGAATAAATCACTTCGAAAAATCTTTGAAAAAACTCGAAAAAAGTTCTTGACAAGAAGCGAACGATGTGATAAAATGCTCTAGCACTCGCGCGAGCGGGAGCGCGTTGTACCTTGTAAATTGAATACCGCAAAGACGAACAAGATTAACACCTTGGACAATTAATGGATTGTTTAAGCGTTTTAGAACGAATAACAGCCAACGAAATTCTTGAGTAATAAATGCTAGAAGCAGATTATTCAAAAACTTGATTTGAGCCTCTTAGTG
>JAZSLC010000115.1:0-3129 GCA_045535175.1 Faecousia sp.
GTGCCGCCCCAGGAGGGACATCTGGTGGGCACCGTTACCGGTGTCACCTTCAAGGGCCTCAACTACGACATCATCGTGGAATTCAAGGGCTTCAAGTGGCTGATTCAGACCACCGACTTCCAGCCGGAGGGCTCCACCGTGGGCATCCGTCTGAATCCGGAAGACATCCACGTGATGCGCAAGAGCGAATATTCCGGTATGTTTGGCGACTACAGTTCTTACTCTGCCGAGTATGACGAGCTGACGGAGGATGCCGAACATGAAGAAGAATAAATCCGTTCTGCTCAGCACCCCCTACATTCTGTGGATGCTGGCCTTCACCCTGATCCCGCTGGGTGTGGTGTGTTACTATGCCCTGACGGACCGGAACACCGGGGCCTTCACCCTGGCAAACCTCAGCAATTTGGGAATGTATCTGCCGGTGCTGTGGCAGTCCATCGTCTATGCCATCATTTCCGCCCTGATCTGCCTGATCCTGGGCTATCCCGTGGCATACTATATCGCCCACCGGAGCCCGGTGGCTCAGAAATTCCTGTATATGCTGGTGATGCTCCCCATGTGCATGAGCTTTTTGCTGCGCACCATGGCCTGGGTGGGCCTGCTGCAGGACACCGGCATCATCAACAGCTTCTTAAACCGGTTGGGTATCGCCTCCCTGCCCCTGATCCGGACCCCCGGCGCGGTGGTTCTGGGCATGGTCTATAACTACCTGCCCTATATGATCCTGCCGCTGTACTCCACCATCGTCAAGATCGACCGGCGGCTGGTGGAAGCTGCGGAGGACCTGGGCTGCAACGGCGTGCAGGTCTTCGGACGGGTGATTCTGCCTCTGTCCATGCCCGGCATTCTTTCGGGCATCACCATGGTGTTCGTACCTGCAGTGTCCACCTTCTATATTTCCCAGAAGCTGGGCAGCCCCGAAACCATGCTCATCGGCGACGTGATTGAGCGGCTCTTTAAGCAGGCTGACAACCAAAATCTGGGCGCCGCCCTGAGCCTGGTGCTGATGGTCCTGGTGTTTGTATGCACCGGCATCATGAACCGCTTCGGCGGAGATGACGAGGGGGTGCCCGTATGAAAAAAGCAAACCGCCTCATCACCATCCTGATTTTCGTGTTCCTGTATATCCCCATGGTGGTGCTGATCATCGGGTCTTTCAATACAGGTACCAATCTGACGAGATTTGAAGGCTTCACCCTCCAGCAGTACGTCCGGCTGTTCCGGGACGAGAAACTGCTGCAGCTGCTGGGGAACTCCCTGCTGATCTCCATTCTCTCTACCCTGGTGGCCACGGTCTTCGGCACCCTTTCCGCTGTGGGAATCCATTCTCTGAAGCCCAAAATGCGCAAGGCGGTCATGAGCCTGACCAACATCCCCATGACCAACCCCGATATCGTCACCGGCATTTCCCTTTCCCTGCTGTTTGTCTTTGTGGGCAGCGAGATGCTGGGCCACAAGGAAGCCCTGAACTTCGGCACATTGCTGATTGCCCACATCACCTTCAGCCTGCCCTATGTGCTGCTGAACGTAATGCCCAAGCTCCAGCAGATGGACCGGAGTTTGACGGACGCCGCCATGGACCTGGGCTGCACCCCCCTGCAGTCTTTCTTCAAGGTGACCATCCACGAGATCATGCCCGGCATCATCTCCGGTGCCATCATGGCCTTCACCATGAGCCTGGACGATTTCGTCATCAGCTATTTCGTCACCGGCAACAGCTTCATTACCCTGCCGGTTGAGATCTACTCCTATGTAAAAAAGCCCCTGCAGCCCAAGATTTACGCCATGTTCACCCTGCTGTTTTTGCTGATCACCGTGCTGATGGTGACCATGAATCTGCTGCAGCTCCGGGGTGAGCAGAAAAAGAAAGAAACCCGGGCCAAAGTGGACTCCCCTGCCATGAAGGTTTTCAAGCGCTGCTGCGCCGGCGTGCTGACGCTGGCACTGCTGATTGGCTGCGGTGTACTGATCTTCCGGCCCAAGCCCGACAAGATCACCCTGAATGTCTACAACTGGGGCCAGTATATCTCCGAAGGTCAGGACGACACCATTGACGTCATCGCCGCCTTTGAAGAAGCCTACCCCTATATCGACGTGCAGTATTCCACCTACGAATCCAACGAAACCATGTACACCAAACTCTCCGGCGGCGGCATCACCGTGGATGTGATCATCCCCTCGGACTATATGATTGCCCGGCTTATCAGCGAAGATATGCTTATGGAGCTGGACTTCGCCAACATCCCCAACTACGACTTTGTGGATGAGAGCTTCAAAAACACCGCCTACGACCCGGAGAACAAGTACTCCGTCCCCTACACCTGGGGCACCGTGGGCATCATCTACAACTCCAAGTACGTGGCTCCTGAGGATGTGACCGGCTGGGAGCTGCTGTGGAACGAAAAGTACAAGGACAAGATCCTCATGTTCGGCAACTCCCGGGATGCCTTCGGCATCGCCCAGTATCTGCTGGGTTATGACGTCAACACCACCGACAAGGCAGAGCTTCAGGCCTGTGCCGATCTGCTGGCCAAGCAAAAGCCCCTGCTGCAGAACTACGTGATGGACGAAATCTTCGCCACCATGGAAAACGAGGAAGCCTGGATCGCCTCCTACTACGCCGGTGACTGTTACGAAATGATGGAAAACAATCCGGACCTGCGCTTCTACTTCCCCCGGGAACAGGGCTTCAATATGTTCATTGATGCCGCCTGCATCCCCAAGTGCTGCGAGCAGAAGGAAGCAGCCGAGCTGTTCATCAACTTCCTGTGCGACCCGGAGATTTCCGGCCTGAACCTGGGTACCCTGGGTTACAGCACCCCCATCAGCGCCGCCAAGGAATATATCGACCCGGAGCAGGTGGCAAGCCCCCTGGCCTACCCCGATGCCGATACCCTGGCTAACGCCACCAGCTTCGCATACCTGCCTGACGAGATCACCCGCTATGTGGAAAGTCTTTTCATGGAAGTGCGAAACAACTAAAGCTTCAGGGGCCGTCTCAAAATGAAAGAGACGGCCCCTGAGATGAATATTTAGCCAGGGAACGGCCTGTGTGCCGTTCCTGATTGCGTATTTAAGAGACTTTCCCGGGAATGACACACAGGTCATTCCCTACATATGCATTTTGAG
>JAZSLC010000143.1:0-5155 GCA_045535175.1 Faecousia sp.
AGAAGCGGCAACTGCAAACTCCACAGCGGACTGGGTGTCGTAGCCGTTCATGCAGGCGTAGATTAAGCCGCCGCCAAAGCTGTCACCAGCGCCCACCCGGTCGATGATGTGCAGGTTGTACTTCTTGGAGAAGCAGTACTCGTCATTGGCAACGTTGTAGAGCATGGCGCTCCAGCCGTTATCGAAAGCGCTGTGGCTCTCACGCAGGGTGATGGCAACCTTCTCAAAGCCGAACTTCTCAGCCAGCTGCTTGGCAACGGACTTGTATCCCTCGTGGTTCAGGTTGCCGCCGTAGATATCGGTGGCCTCGGCTTCGATACCGAATACGTCCTTGGCATCCTCTTCGTTGGAGATGCATACGTCCACATACTGGCACAGCTCGGTCATGGCTTCCCGGGCCTGGGCACGGGTCCACAGTTTGCCGCGGTAGTTCAGGTCGCAGGAGATCTTGATGCCCTTGGCCTTGGCAGCGATGCAGGCCTGCTTGCAGATTTCCACCAGGTTGGGGCCCAGAGCGGGGGTGATGCCGGTGAAGTGGAACCACTCGGCGCCCTCAAAGATCTTCTCCCAATCGAAGTCGGCGGGATCGGCCATCTGGATGGCGGAATGGGCACGGTCGTAGATGCAGACGCTGCCGCGCTGGGAAGCACCCTTCTCGTTGAAGTAGATACCCACACGGTCGCCGCCGCGGACGATCTTGGTGGTGTCCACGCCGTAGCGGCGCAGAGAGTTGACAGCGGCCTGGCCGATGGAATGGGCAGGCAGCTTGGTAACGAAAGCGGCGTCCATGCCGTAGTTGGCCAGAGAAACGGCCACGTTGGCTTCGCCACCGCCGAAGGTGAACTCCACATGGTCACACTGAACGAAACGCTCGTAGTTGTAGGGCTGCAGACGGAGCATCAGCTCGCCGAAGGTAATAATCTTTGCCATTATATGCTGTTCCTTTCTGATATGTAATCAAGCACCGAAGGCATTGGCCCGGGCCTGGGCGCACAGTTCGGTAATTTTCTGGAAGTTGCCGGCAGCAATATCAGCCTTGGGGCAAACCCAGCTGCCGCCCACTGCATGAATGAAGGGGGCGTCGATGTACTCTTTGATGTTGGCTGCGTTCACACCGCCGGTGGGCATGAACTTGACACCCACAAAGGGAGCGGACAGGTTCTTCATGGCGTTCAGGCCACCGTAGACGTTGGCGGGGAAGAACTTGACAACCTTCAGACCCATGTTGACGGCTGCGGTGATTTCGGTGGGAGTGACACAGCCGGGGGTGACGGCGATGCCGTTTTCGATGCACCAGCCCACCACGGTGGCGTCAAAGCCGGGGGAAACGATGAATTTGGCACCCATGGCCACAGCCTGCTTGCACTGCTCCAGGTTCAGAATGGTGCCGGCACCTACCAGCATATCGGGGCAATTGTCGGCCACGGCCTTGATGGCATCGGGAGCAGCTGCGGTGCGGAAGGTGATCTCCATCACATCCACGCCGCCGGCCAGCATGGCATTGGCGGTGGGAACAGCGTCCTTTGCATCGTCGATGACCACTACGGGCACGACACCGGAACGGGCCAGTCTGCTTAATACATCCATTGATTTAACCTCCTGCGGCTGCGTTGCAGCCGAAATTCATGAAAATTCCCGGAAAGAGGTGACATGATGCCATACTTTCCTTCCTAAATTATATCGTGAAGTGCCCCAACTGTCAATCGAAAAGTCTTGTTTTTCTTTTCCTTTCGGGCTATAATCAGGAACGTGTACAGTCGAAAGGAGCGATCTTATGACCATACGAAGACTGACGGCAGGGGATTTTGAGGAAATCCTTGCCATGATGAAGGTTTTTTACGCCTCCGATGCCCTGCTGATCCACCCCACGGAAGAGGTGCTGCGCAGGACCCTCACCGAGGCCATTTGGGACGGGCCCTACCTGACGGGCTACGGTTTTGAGGAAAATGGGGTTCTGGCGGGCTACGGCATGGTGACACGAAGCTATTCCACAGAAATGGGCGGCATCTGTGTCTGGATCGAGGATCTTTATATTGAACCCCGGTTCCGGGGCAGGGGTTTCGGAAGCAGCTTTTTGCGGTTTGTGGAGGAACGGTACTGCCATGAGGCGGTGCGGCTGCGGCTGGAAGCGGAGCCGGAGAACGAACGGGCCATGGCGGTCTACGAAAAAGCCGGTTTTGAAATTCTGGAGTATACTCAGCTGGTGAAAGAATTGGGGTAAAATATACTTTGCCTCTGGCCTGACCGGACAAAATATGATATAATACCCGAAATACATCCCAGGAGGAAGAGAGATATGGGAATTGTGGTTCTTGGCGCCACTTTTGTGGACATCAAGGGTTTTCCGGAGGATAATTACCTGCCCACGGGACGGAATGTGGGCCGGGTGGAGTACATCCACGGCGGCGTAGCCCGGAATGTGGTGGAGGACATTGCCAATGTGGAGCTGCGGCCCACCTTTTTGGGCATCGTGGACGATACCCCCATGGGTGCCGACGTGCTGCAGAAGCTGCGCAACCATAAGGTGAACGTGGACTATGTGCTGACTATTCCCGACGGCATGGGCACCTGGCTGGCGGTTTTTGACAACAACGGCGATGTGGCCGGTTCCATTTCCAAACGGCCCAATATGCTGCCGCTGGTGGGACTGCTGGAAGAGAAGGGAGACGAAATCTTCCGGCAGGCGGATTCTGTGGTGCTGGAGGTGGACCTGGATAAGGAGATTGTCAAGAGAGTTCTGGACCTGGCGGAAAAGCACGGCACCAAGGTCTTCGGCCTGGTTTCCAATATGTCCATTGCGGCCAAGCGCCGGGACTTTTTGCAGAAGTTTCACTGTTTCATCTGCAATCAGCAGGAGGCGGGCCAGCTGTTTTTGGACGATTATTCCGAAAAGAGCCCCGAGGAAATGCGGCTGATTCTCTCTGAGCGGGTGGTGGCGGCCCACATTCCCTCCATGGTGGTGACCATGGGTGCCGAAGGTGCCGTGTATGCGGATCGGGAAGGCAACAGCGGTGTTTGTCCCGCCCGTAAGGTGCAGGTGAAGGACACCACCGGTGCCGGTGATGCCTTCTGTGCCGGCGTTTCCATTGGCCTGACCTATGGTAAGACGATGCCCGAAGCCATTGAAATCGGTTCTGCATTGGCAGCTTCCGTCATCATCTCTTCGGAAAACGTGTGTCCCCGGTTCCGTCCCCAGGAGTTTGGACTGGAGCTACCTGCGGAACAGTAAAAAATAACGCGGCTTTGGGTCCTGTGCCCCAAGCCGCAAACGGTTTCAAAAAAGAAATAACCCTTGACCTGTCCATCTAACCACGATGCGGTCAAGGGTTATTTCGCTGAATTCTTGGGTTCTATCATTGGGTAACCTCGCTTTCTGCAGTTTAGACGATTCTGGCTTCGTCTTCAGGATTGATCAGTACATTGGACTCACTCCTTGTGTCTATATAGTAGCACCCGGGAGTCGCTTTTTCAAGATGGGAAATTCCATAAAATTACAGATTGCTGTTGATGCAAAAGAGAGAATTCTTCTGCCGGGGTAAGAATTACATTGACATCCATGGTTTGTCTTTGATATAATAAACCTGTTGAGCGGCCTGGGTAGGCTGTTTTTTTGTTTCTATGAAGAATGAAAATGCCCGGGGCCGTATGCCCCGGGCAATGATTATTGTGGGGAGGGATGGGATTACAGAACCTTGCCCCGCAGCCGTACGGACAGGGTTTCCATGATCTTGGGTTCCAGGTCCAGCTTCAGCTTCATCTTTTTGCCGTCCACACGGCAAATCAAAAAATAGGTGTTGTAATCCTCTTCACCGGAAGAGAAGTCCTTGATATCCCATGCGCTGTAACGGTCAACCTCCGGAGCATCCACGGGGGCGAGGAGTTCCACCTGATCCAGCTTCACGGTCATCAGATGCTTCCGGTTGGAGCCGAAGGTCACCCGATCAATGTCCAGGTCGCTGTTAAAGTGGATATATTCGTATTCGGTGGACTGCTTTCTGGTGAGGAAGAACACACCGACACCGGCTGCACAGGCAGCCAGGAAACAGCCGGGAACGCCAAACAGCGCCATCAGAAGCAGCAGGGCAGTTACCGGAATCAGAGCAAGCCGCAGCAGCTGCAGGAATTTGGGCAGCTTGACCTGAACTACGACTTCGGACAAAAGATCCTTCATGGGAAAACCTCCGTTAGTGGAATGTAGTGGAGCCTCCGGAGCGCGGAAAGCACCTGTTTTTGCTATTATAGCATGGAATGTGGAAAAAGCAAATCCATTTTCAGCAAAATCAGCAGATATTCAGGCTTTTTGCAATTTTTTCGGAGACTCTGTACAGGAAAGAGGGTCTGTGGTATAGTAAAGAAAAAGCCGCTGCCCTCGGGGCGGAAAAACAAATGGGAGGCGCCTATGAAACTTTACGATATTTCTCAGGAAGTGTTTTCCTGTGTCGTCTATCCCGGGGATCCTGCACCCCGGAAAGAACAGCTTTGCACCATGGCATCCGGACAACTTTATAACCTGACCGCCTTTTCCATGTGCGCCCACAACGGGACCCATGTGGATGCACCCTTTCACTTTTTGGAGGACGGGAAGACCGTAGACCGGATGGCGCTGGAAGTCTTCGTGGGGGAGTGCTATGTGGCTTGCCATCAGGGAGATGTGACGACAGCAGATGCCAATTGCATTCTTGAGAAAGCGCAGGGGGTCCGGCGGATTCTGATTGCCGGAGAAGCCACGGTTACGGAGGAGGCGGCAACGGTTTTTGCGGATGCCGGAATTCTGCTTCTGGGCAACGAGAGCCAGACCGTAGGTCCGGAAAATGGACCCATGCAGGTTCACAGGATCCTGCTGGGCCGCGGAATCGCCCTGCTTGAGGGGATTGTGCTGGGCGAGGTCCCGGAAGGCCGGTATTTTTTGAATGCGGCGCCCCTGAACCTGGCGGGCGCAGACGGCGCCCCCTGCAGAGCCTGGCTGCTCAGCGGGGAAGAAACACTGCAATAAAGAAAAGAAGAGGTGCTGTCTCAAAATGCATATGTAGGGAATGACCTGTGTGTCATTCCCGGGAAAGTCTCTTAAATACGCAATCAGGAACGGCACACAGGCCGTTCCCTGGCTAAATATTCATCTCAGGGGCCGTCTCATTCATTTTGAGACGGCCCCTTT
>JAZSLC010000056.1:0-7604 GCA_045535175.1 Faecousia sp.
CTAAGCCCGCTTGGCCTCCGCCTTCCACTGAGGGGCGCGGGTGCTGCCCTGACGGGCGCGGCCGGTACCCTTCTGTCTCCAGGGCTTTCTGCCGCCGCCGGAAACTTCGGCGCGGGTCAGAGCGCTCTGAGTGCCCTGACGGCGGTTGGCCAGGTGGTTCTTGACCACGTCATGGACAACAGACTCGTTGGGAGTAATGCCGAAAATAGCTTCGGACAGTTCGATCTCGCCAACCAGCTCGCCGGACATATTGTAAACATTAGTCTTAAGCATGATTTAAGATCTCCTTTCCTTAGCCTCTTGCGGAAGCCTTCTGGGGGTTTCTGCCGGAAGCCTTCTGCGGGTTCTTGCTGATGTCTGCACCAGCCTGCTTGACCTTGTGAGTCTTGACAGTGTTGCGGATGTAGACCAGACCGCCCTTGGGGCCGGGGATGGCGCCGCGGATAACGATCATGTTCAGCTCTGCATCCACCTTGACGATCTCAAGGTTCTCGATGGTGACCTGCTCAACGCCCATCTGACCTGCGCCGATCTTACCGGGGAAGATGCGGCTCTGGTGAGAGGAAGCGCCCATGGAGCCGGCGTGACGGTGAACGGGACCGCCGCCGTGGGTCATATCGGTACGGTGTGCGCCGTGGCGCTTGATGACGCCCTGGTAGCCGTGGCCCTTGCTGATGCCGGTCACGTCGATCCAGTCGCCAGCAGCGAAGGTGTCAGCCTTGATGACATCGCCCACGTTCATAGCGGCGGCGCCTTCCAGACGGAACTCCTTCAGATGCTTAACAGCCTCAACGCCGGCCTTCTTCAGGTGGCCAGCTTCAGGCTTGGTCAGCTTGGACTCCTTGATTTCCTCAAAGCCCAGCTGGACGGCTTCGTAGCCGTCGGTTTCGATGGTCTTCTTCTGAACCACGACACAGGGGCCTGCTTCCACAACGGTAACAGGGATCACCTTGCCGGTTTCATCGAAGATCTGGGTCATGCCCACTTTCTTGCCGATGATTGCCTTTTTCATTTGGGTTTTCTCCTTTTATTAGGTTATTGGTTGACGGATGCATTGGGGACATCCTGCCAACATGACCCGTCCGCCCGATGCCAGACAGTGCGGGCAGCTGTAATGCGTTGTTACGTATATTACAGCTTTATCTCAATCTCAACGCCAGCAGGAAGATCCAGGCTCATCAGAGCCTCAACGGTCTTCTGGTTGGGGTTGAGGATATCGATCAGTCTCTTGTGGGTTCTGCGCTCGAACTGCTCACGGCTGTCCTTGTACTTATGAACAGCGCGAAGGATGGTAACAACTTCCTTCTTGGTGGGCAGCGGAATGGGGCCGGAAACCTGAGCGCCGTTGCGCTTAGCGGTCTCCACGATCTTGGCAGCGCTGGAGTCGATGAGCTGGTGGCCATACGCCTTCAGTCTGATGCGGATCATTTCCTGGTTTGCCATGGTGTTTTCCTCCTTGAATTTCGTACTCAGTTTGCGTGGTGTCTGGGTACGGTCGAACTTTCCTGTTCACGCCGCCGTGCGTATCATTCCAGGCCAAGAAAAATGGCCGACGCAAGGCCGACCTTTCCCCTGCCGCAGCGATATACGCAAGCGTAAACAGAAGCAGTTCAGCCGCCCGATGACCGGACATACTCCGCGGAAGTTACCGTTTTTTAGACGCAATCTCCCGCATCATCGCAGTGCGCGCATTTTTTCCCTATACGCGCCAGATTATAGTACCATCTGAGTGCTGATTTGTCAAGTACTTTTTTCAAAGAATTTCTTATTTCTTAAGCAATTGTTTATCGGACAAAAACAGGGAGCGGATCACTCCGCCCCCTCAGTATGCAGATATCAGAACTTGATCTTGCCGGCCAGTTCTTCGAAACCTTCGCCGCCGAAGCCGCCAAAGCCTTCGTCATCGCCGCCGTTACCGCCGCCATTACCGCCGTTGCCGCAGTTACCACCGTTGCCGCCAACGGGAGTCACGGGTGTCACAGGAGCAACAGGGGCCACGGGAGCCACGGGCTTCTGCTCGCTGATCTTCTTCAGCAGGTTCTTGCACTCTTCGCTGTTATGGATCAGCTGGCCGAAACCGTAGAGCATGAAGCATGCAATCCAGGAAACCAGGCAGCCCGCCACCATCACCAGAACCGCATAAACAATCAGGTCCTCGTCCTCAGCGATCATCACGATGCCGCCGATGATGCTGGCCAGGAAGCCCATCCAGGTGATGAACTTGGCAAGACCCATGATCTTCTTGCCGATGTTTTTGAACATAATATTTACCTCTCTTTTCCTTTATCAATCCACCCAATTTGCTTCAGGCGGAAAATCACGATTGGAATTACCCTTTATACCGGGGCTGGCAGGTCAGGTTCACACCCAGCCGCTTGAAGGTCTGCTCGTCCACGGCACTGAGAATCACGCTGGAGTGCACCTCACAGCCTCTCAGGTTGGAAAGCTGCTCCATGGCCAGTTCCGCCGTGGGGTCCGTGGCCGCGCTGATGGACAGAGCGATCAGCACCTCGTTGGTATGCAGTCTGGGATTCCGGTTCCCCAGATGGTCCACCTTCAGATGTTGGATGGGATCAATGACCAGCGGAGAAATCAGGTGCAGTCCCTCGTCAATCCCTGCCAGAGCCTTCAAAGCATTCAGCAGCAGTGCCGAAGAGGCACCCAGCAGGGCAGAAGTCTTGCCGGTGACGATCCGTCCGTCAGGCAGTTCCATGGCAGCTGCGGGAGCGCCGGTTTCATCTGCACGATCCAGGGCGGCCTTCACCACCCGGCGCACAGAGGAGTCCACGCCCACCTTCTTCATCAGCAGCTCCAGCTTCATCACCGTGTCTTCGGTGCCCTTACCTTGCTTCACATCGCACAGGGCCACATAATACCGGCGGACAATCTCCTGACCGCTGGCCCAACGGGTCACCCCATCGTCCACAATGCAGTTACCCACCATGTTGACGCCCATATCCGTGGGGGACTTGTAGGGGCACTGACCCAGAATTTTTTCAAACATGGCCACCAGAACCGGGAAGGCTTCCACGTCCCGGTTGTAGTTAACAGTAGTGACCCCGTAGGCTTCCAGGTGGAAGGGATCGATCATGTTCACGTCATTGAGGTCTGCCGTAGCCGCTTCGTAAGCCAGGTTCACCGGATGGTTGATGCTGAGATTCCACACCGGGAAGGTTTCGAACTTTGCATAACCCGCCTGGACGCCCCGCTTGTGCTCATGGTACAACTGGCTCAGGCAGGTAGCCAGCTTGCCGCTGCCGGGACCGGGAGCGGTCACCACCACCAGAGAGCGGGTGGTTTCAATGTAATCGTTGCGGCCGAACCCCTCCTCCGACACCACATGGGAAATATCAGAGGGATAGCCCTTGATGGCGTAGTGGTGATAAACCTTCACGCCCAGGCTTTCCAGTCTGGCCTGAAAGGCCTTGGCAGCCGCCTGGCCTTCATAACGGGTCAGCACAACGCTGGAAACATACAGGCCAAAGCCCCGGAACACATCCAACAGCCGGATCACATCCCGGTCGTATGTGATTCCCAGGTCGCCGCGAATCTTATTTTTTTCGATGTCGGCGGTGTTGATGGCAATGACCATCTCCACCTGGTCCTTCAGCTGCAGCAGCATCCGCAGCTTGCTGTCCGGCTGGAAGCCGGGCAAAACCCGGGATGCGTGGTTATCGTCATACAGTTTGCCGCCGAATTCCAGATACAGCTTGCCGCCGAACTGGGCCATCCGCTGGCGAATATGCTCCGATTGGGTCCGCAGGTATTTTTCGTTATCAAATCCAATACCGTTCACAGGACGCACCTCCTAAAAACAATACCTTTTTATTATATAGGAAAGCCGTCGATTTATCAAGGATGAAAATCATCCAAATCTCAATCCAGAGCCTTCTTCAGGTTTTCCATAGCCCGCTGCAAGGTGGCTCTGGGACAGGCCAGCACCACCCGCTGGAACAGCTGGGCCGCATCTCCGAAAATGGCGCCGCTGTCCAGCCAAAGTCCTGCCTTGTGCACGATCAGGTCATCCAGTGCTTCCTTGGAAAGCCCCAGCCCGGTGCAGTCCAGCCAGGCGAAGTAGGTTCCCTCCGGCTCCACCAGACGGATGCCCGGCAGATGCTCTGTCAGGAAGTCACGAACATAGCAGAGATTCTCCAGCATATAGGCCTTGCAGGCCTCCAGCCATTCACCGCCGCCCTCATAGGCCGCCTGACAGGCCGTAATACCCAGGCAGCCGGGGCCGTGATAGCTGATCCGGTCCATCTCTTCCCGGTAGGCATTACGCAGCTCTTCACCGGGGATAAAAATGTTGGAAACCTGCATTCCCGCCAGGTTGAAGGTCTTGCTGGGAGCCGTACAAACCAGGGTCCGGTCCGCCAAGTCGGGACAGGCCACCAAAAAGGGCGTATGTGTATAACCGGGAAGGGCGAAATCGCAGTGGATCTCATCGGCGATCACCTGCACCCCGTACTTTTTGCAAATGGCCCCCAGCTTCTGCAGTTCTTCCAGAGTCCAGACCCGGCAGATGGGGTTATGGGGAGAGCAGAGGATCAAAAGCTTCACATCCTCCTCCCGGATCTTTTTCTCCAGGTCCTCAAAGTCCACGGTATACTTCCCATCGTGATACACCAGGGGATTTTCCACGATTCTTCTGCCGTTGTTCCGGATCACCCGGTAGAAGGGATAATACACCGGCGTCTGCACCAGAACACTGTCACCGGGCCGGGTCATCACCCGCACCGCAGCGGACAGGGCAAACACCACACCGGGGGTGGTCACCAGCCACTCCTTCTGCAGCTGCCAGTGAAACCGCTCCCGGAACCACCGCTCCACGGCCGCGAAATAGCCGTCCATCAAATCGGTGTAGCCGAAAATCCCGTGCTCCACCCGCTTGTGCAGGGCCTCAATCACGCAGGGCGGCGCCTGGAAATCCATATCCGCCACCCAAAGGGGCAGAATATCGGCCGGGTAGCCGTTTTGCTGGGCAAAGTCGAACTTGGCACTGCCGGTTCCCCGGCGTTCAATGACCTGATCAAAATCAAAATGCATTCTTTTTCTCCTCCGGCATACATTATATATATGTATGATACCGCGAATCATCCGAATCGTCAAGAACCGTTGACTTGGATCTCTTTGCGTGGTAGGATAAAGAAAACTGTCGGGAGGATCTTAAATGGGTGCTTTTGATCGGACGCGGCTGCTGTTGGGCGCCGAAGGAATGGAAAAACTGAAAAATGCCCGGGTGGCTGTTTTCGGCCTGGGAGGTGTGGGCGGCTATACCGTGGAAGCCCTGGCCCGCAGCGGGGTAGGTTCCCTGGTGCTGGTGGACCACGATACCGTCAGCCTCAGCAACATCAACCGGCAGATCCTGGCGACCCACGCCACCATCGGCCTTCCCAAGGCAGAGGCCGCCAAACGCCGGGTGCTGGACATCAACCCGGAGTGCCGGGTAGAAGCGCGGCAGGAATTCTACGGCCCCGATACCGCCGATTCCTTTGATTTCACCGGCTACGATTATGTAGTGGACGCCATTGACACCGTCACCGGGAAGCTGGCCCTGATCGCCGCAGCCAAAGCAGCAAATGTGCCCATTCTCTGCTGCCTGGGCACCGGCAACAAGCTGGACCCCTCCAAATTCCAGATAACGGACCTTTCCAAAACCTCTGTGTGCCCCCTGGCCCGGATCATGCGCAAGGAATGCGCCAAGCGGGGCTACCGGAACATCAAGGTGCTCTACTCCACGGAAGACCCCCTCTCCCCTGCCCTGACGGAAGCGGATCTGGCAGAAATGCCGGAGGGCCGCCGGACCGTCCCCGGAAGCGTGGCCTTCGTCCCCTCTGTAGCCGGCCTGATGATCGCAGGCGAAGTGATCCGGGATTTGATACAAAAATAATAAAACCTGGCGTTCAACGCACTGAACGCCAGGTTTTCTATTCTTCTGTAATTTCAAAGAGTTCATTGGGCGTACAGTTTAACAACAAACACAACGTTTCAATGTTCTCATAGCGAATAGATTTTGTTTCATTATTGACCATCCGACTAAAATTCTGATAACTCATTCCCAGCTGCTTGTAGAGCCAGTATTTGGTTCTCCCCTGTTTCTCAAGAAGCTGCAGCACATTTAACTTTACCATAGGACATCTCCTCATAACTCATGTTTTAATGAGATAATATCCTAGTGTCCCGCTTTACATATAGACTATTACATTATATAATGTAATAGTCTATAGCGATTCAGGAGGGCGATATGATCATTGATATTACGGGCGTTGTGCTGAACCCCGGCAATTTCGGTAACGAGTGTATGGGCAACGGGAACCATTATGATCTCAACGGTTTTCCCATTGCGTGCTGCTGCGACGAATGCGACTATTTCATTTGTTGCACGAATCTCCAGTGGGAAATACAATGTAAAATCCGCGTGGATCCTGATTGCCCCCGTCATAAAGGGACTCAGGCAAGGTAATCCGGGATCTGATCCACCGCCAAATAAAAACAGCAATGCCCGGCTGAGAATTTGCTCGGCCGGGCATCGTTATTTTATTTCGCCAGATTGGTCACCCACTTGACCCTTTTCAGCAGAATGGCACCCAGGAAGCACTTAATTGCTTCCGCTCCGGTGCAGATCATGTACAGCGGCACAATGGAAATATCCGTAAAGCGGCTGAGCACAAAGGCCAGAGGCACCATCAGCACCCAGACGCAACCGCAGTCAAACAGGAAGGTCACAAACACCTTGCCGCCGCTGCGCAGGGTAAAGTAGGCAGAAAGGGCGTAGGCGTTGAAGGGCATCACCAAGGCACAAATCAAAATCAGCTGGGCAGCCAGATGACGCACGCTGTCTTCTGTGTTGTAGGCCAGGGGGAACACATTCGCAAGAAGTGCCATCAGGATGCCGCAGGCCAGACCGGCCACGATGGTGGTAAACTGCAGCTTCCGGTTTTCGTCCCGGACCACCTTGGCATTGGCACCGGAGCCCAGCAGCTGTCCCATCAGGATGCCTACCGCGCTGCCCATGGCCATATAGACCACGCTGGACAGGTTCCGGATGGTGCTGGCAATGTTCATGGCAGGCACCACATCCAGACCGCAGGTGGAATAGCTCTGGTTCACCAGGGCAATACCGCCCGCCCAGAGCACCTCGTTCAGCAGCAGAAGCAGGCCCTTGCTGCAAATGTCACCCAGCAGCTTCCTGGGAATCCGGAAGGACCGGTACACACCCCGGACAAAGGGATGAATCTTCCCATGGGTATGGGCCCATCCTGCCACAATGCCCAGTTCCACGAAGCGGGAAACGTTGGTGGCAATGGCCGCACCTCTGACGCCCATGGCCGGGGCACCGAAGTGGCCAAAAATCAGCACATAGTTGAGCACCAGGTTGGTCAGCACCGCGCAGATGCCGCCCACCATGGGAACCACGGTCTGACCGCATTCCCGAAGGGTGGTGGAATAGCAGTTTGCAATGGCGAAGGGCAGGAAGCCGATAAACAGCGCCTTCATGTACTCCAACCGTATGTTTTTTTCATCCGTTGTACCTCATGCCATTGCCGTTTTTGGCGGCTGTAGTATCAGTAAACTGTCAGCGGTTGGTTGCTACGAGCGCGGTA
>JAZSLC010000009.1:0-30535 GCA_045535175.1 Faecousia sp.
AAGAGGTAGATTGTGATGCCATCGTGGATGCCATTCTGGAGCTGGATGTGCAGGTTCGCGGTCTGAAGACCTCTACCGAAACAAAAACTGCAGAGAAGAATAAGCTGGCCAAGGAAAACGGCAAGCTCTTCGGTCAGAAGAAGGGCGCAGAAAAGCGCGGTGAGGATGTTTCCGCTCTGGAAGCCCAGATCGCTGCCAACATGGCTGCTTCCGTGAAGATCGACGAGGCCATTGCCGGTGACAAGGCTCTTTTGAAGGAGCTGGAGGAAAAGCTGTATAACAACATGCTGGCTCTGCCCAATCTGCCCGACAGCGATCTGCTCCCCGGCGGCAAGGAGAATAACGAGCCTCTGCGCTATATCGGTGAGAAGCACAGCTTTGATTTTGTGCCTAAGCATCATGTGGATCTTTGTACTGACCTGGGTCTCATTGACTACGAACGGGGTGTCAAGCTGGCTGGCGGCGGCAACTGGATGTACACCGGCATGGGTGCCAGACTGGAATGGGCTCTGCTGAACTACTTTATCGACACCCACACCGCTGACGGCTATGATTTCATCCTGCCGCCCCATATGCTGGAGTACCAGTGCGGTCTGACTGCCGGTCAGTTCCCCAAGTTTGCTGACGAAGTCTTCAAGATCTCCAATCATCCCACCGAAGGCGGCGTATTCTATATGCTGCCCACCGCAGAAGCCGCTCTGGCCTCCGTTTACCGGGATGAGATCCTCACCGAAGCAGACCTGCCCAAGAAGTTCTTTGCTTACACTCCCTGCTTCCGCCGTGAAGCCGGTTCCCACCGCGCCGACGAGCGTGGCATGGTCCGTGGCCATCAGTTCAACAAGGTGGAAATGTTCCAGTTCACTACCCCCGAGGGCTCCGATGAAGCCTTTGAAGAGCTGGTGAAGAAGGCTGAGAATCTGGTGGCCGGACTGGGCCTCCACTTCCGTACCGTGAAGCTGGCTGCCGGTGACTGCTCCGCTTCCATGGCCAGAACCTACGACATTGAGATTCTGATTCCCTCCATGAACGGCTACAAGGAAGTTTCCTCCGTGTCCAATGCCCGTGACTATCAGGCCCGCCGTGGCAATATCCGCTACCGCCGTGCTGACGGCAAGATCGACTTCGTTCACACTCTGAACGGCTCCGGTCTGGCCACCTCCCGTATTTTCCCCGCCATCGTGGAGCAGAATCAGAGAGCCGACGGCTCCATCGTGGTTCCCGAAGTGCTGCGCAAGTACCTGGGCGGCATCGAGATCATCGAAAAGAAGTAATTTTTCAGGCGCGACATCCTCGCCCTGTAGATTAAAGAAAGAAAGGAACATCGTTATGAGCAAAGAAAAAAAGTCCCTCTGGAAGGAATTTACCGAGTTTGCCGTGAAGGGTAACGCCATGGCCCTGGCCGTTGGTACCATCATCGGCGGTGCCTTCTCCACCATCACCAAGAGCCTGACCAACGATCTGATCATGCCCGTGGTCAACATTTTCTTGGGTGGCACCGATTTCAGCGAAGCCAAGATCGCCCTGCCCCGGATGCCCTGGGTCCCCGCTACCTATGAAACCGTGGTCACCGAGACCGGCGCCGAAGTTGTTCAGGAAGTACAGAACTACCTGACCTATGGCAACTTCATTTCCGCAGTGATCAACTTCCTGATCCTGGCCGTTGTGGTATTCTTCATCGTCAAGGGCCTGAACAAGCTCACCGAGCTGAGCAAGAAGAAGGAAGAAGAAGCCCCTGCCGAACCCCCCGCACCTCCCGCTCCTTCCAATGAGGAAGTCCTTCTGACCGAGATCCGCGATCTGCTGAAGAACAAGTAATAACCCATAAAACTGCCATTGTACGTCACAATGGCAGTTTTTTATGCAATAACTACAAAAGTATCGATAACTGTTTGACAAATCGGATAATGTCCTATATAATGTAAACTGATGGGCTATGCCCGATAATGATTCAGAAAGAAGGATCACATCATGTTTAAGATCGTTCGCAAGAAGGAGCTGAACTCCAGCGTTACCCTGATGGAGATCGAAGCCCCCTTCGTAGCCAAGAAGGCCAAGGCCGGACAGTTTATTATTTTCCGCATTGATGAGCAGGGCGAGCGCGTTCCCCTGACCATCGCAGGTTATGACCGTGAAAAGGGAACCGTTACCATCATCTTCCAGAAAGTTGGTTTCTCCACCATCGCTCTGGGCAATCTGAACGAAGGTGACTACATCCGGGACTTTGTGGGTCCCCTGGGCAAGCCCACTCCCGTGGAAGGCAAGAAGAAGGTCTGTGTGGTTGGCGGCGGCGTAGGCTGTGCCATTGCCCTGCCCTCTGCCAAGGCTTTCAAGGAAGCCGGCGCAGAAGTGACCGTCATCATCGGCTTCCGGAACAAGGACATCGTTATTCTGGAAGAGGAATTCAAGGAAGCAGCTGATCATCTGATTCTCATGACCGACGACGGCTCCTACGGCCGCCATGGTCTGGTGACCCAGCCCCTGAAGGAGATTCTGGAAGCCGGTGAGCAGTTTGACGAAGTGCTGGCCATCGGCCCCATTCCCATGATGAAGTTCGTTTCCCTGACCACCAAGCCCTTCGGCGTGCACACCAGCGTGTCCCTGAACCCCATCATGGTGGACGGCACCGGTATGTGCGGCGGCTGCCGCGTCACTGTGGGCGGCGAAACCAAGTTTGCCTGCGTGGATGGCCCCGAGTTTGACGGCCATCAGGTGGATTTTGCCGAGCTGATGAGCCGCAACAGCACCTACCGCGGCCGCGAGGCAGAAGTCAAGGAACATCACGCCTGCCGCATGGACGCCATGGGCAAGGCTCTGATTCAGTAAGAAGGAGGACACTGTAATGGCAAACATGACGCTTGTTAAGACCCCCATGCCTGAGCAGGATCCTCAGGTTCGCGCCCGGAACTTCGGCGAAGTTGCTCTGGGCTACACCCCCGAAATGGCCATTGAAGAGGCCAAGCGCTGCCTGGGCTGCAAGAACCCCAAGTGCGTGGAAGGTTGCCCCGTCAATGTGCGCATTCCCGAATTCATCAAGAAGGTCCAGGAAGGTGACTTCCGGGCTGCTTATGAGATCATCACCTCCACCAATGCCCTGCCCGCCCTCTCCGGCCGTGTCTGCCCCCAGGAGAGCCAGTGTGAGGCCAAGTGTGTCCGCGGCATCAAGGGTGAACCCGTTGCCATCGGCCGTCTGGAGCGCTTTGTTGCCGACTGGTACCGGGAAAATGTCAATGCCATGCCCGAGAAGGTTCCTTCCAACGGCATGAAGGTGGCCGTGGTCGGTTCCGGCCCTGCCGGCATGACCTGCTCCAGCGATCTGGCCAAGCTGGGTTACGAAGTTACCATGTTTGAGGCTCTGCATACCGCCGGCGGCGTGCTGGTGTACGGCATCCCCGAGTTCCGTCTGCCCAAGGCCATCGTGGCCAATGAGATCACCAAGCTGGAAGCTCAGGGCGTGGAAGTCATGACCAACATGGTCATCGGCCGGGTTCTGACCATCGACGAGCTTTTCGAAATGGGCTACAAGGCCGTGTTCGTGGGCTCCGGCGCTGGTCTGCCCATGTTTATGAACATCCCCGGCGAGAGCCTGGTGGGTGTCATGTCCGCAAACGAGTACCTGACCCGTACCAACCTGATGAAGGCTTACACCGAGGAAGCCGATACCCCCGTCATCAAGTCCAAGGCTGTTGCCGTGGTTGGCGGCGGTAACGTGGCCATGGACGCCGCCCGCTGTGCCATGCGTCTTGGCGCCGAGCACGTTTACGTGGTCTACCGCCGCGGTGGGGCCGAAATGCCCGCCCGTGCCGAAGAAAAGCACCACGCCAAGGAAGAGGGCATCGAGTTCAAGACTCTGTGCAACCCCGTGGAGATCGTGGGTGACGAAACCGGCCGTGTCTGCGGCATGAAGTGCATCCGCATGGAGCTGGGTGAGCCCGATGCCTCCGGCCGCCGCCGTCCCATCGAGGTTCCCGACTCTGAGTTCATCCTGGAAGTGGTCACCGTCATCATGTCCCTGGGCACCAGCCCCAACCCCCTGATCCGTTCCACCACTCCCGGCCTGGACACCAACCGCAAGGGCTGCCTGATCGTGGACGAGAACGAAATGACCACCCGTGAAGGCGTGTTCGCCGGCGGCGATGCCGTTACCGGCGCTGCCACCGTCATTCTGGCCATGGGTGCCGGCAAGAAGGGCGCCGCTGCCATCCATAAGTTCCTGAACCAGTAATTCCATATTCCGTTCAAAACGGGTATCCGATTTTCTCGGATACCCGTTTTTCTCTTGACAAATTCATTTATTTCACTTATATTTAACTAAAAGGTTAAATAAGGTGGTGATCCTTTGTCACTTCAGCAATCCATGAAAGCATTGTCAGACCCCACCCGAAGACAAATATTGGATCTTCTGAAAAAAAGCCGGCTGTCCGCCGGAGAAATTGGAGAACACTTCGCCATGAGTCTGCCGGCCATATCCAAGCACTTATCCGTTTTGAAGGACGCGGATCTTGTTCGGGACAACCGGGAAGGAAAATTCATTTATTACGAGCTGAACGCATCGGTTCTGGATGAGGTTTTGCTTTGGATATTGACTTTGAAAGGAGAAGCGGAATGAAAAAATTATATCTTTTGATTATTGCCGTAATGCTGCTATCCATCGTTGGAACATCGGTACTGGTAATCCTCTCCCCGGATACGGTACCGGTCCACTACAATGCTTTTGGTGAACCGGATCGGTTTGGAAGCAAGTATGAAGCCTTCATCTGGCCTGCAATTTGCATCCTTTTGGGTTTTACCGTCCTCATTACAATCCGCGTTCAGGAAAAGAAGGGAATTAGCAAGAATGAAAAGCTTTTGCTGTACACCTGTCTTTGTACCCTGTTGCTGTTTACCGGACTTGGGTTCTACTTTACCGTTAAAGGCATGGTCTATGACCCTGCACAGGTGTCGGAGGATCGGATTGATGCGGCAAAGATTTGTGGAATCGGGATTGGCCTTCTTTTAATCTTGCTTGGGAATATTATGCCAAAGGCAAGGCGCAATTCTCTTTTTGGCCTGCGGACCAAATGGAGTTTGTCCGGCGATGCCGTATGGCAAAAAAGCCAGCGTTTCGGTGGGATCGCAGCGGTTATTCTGGGAACAGTCATGGTAATTCTGTCCACCCTTTTGAAAGGCCCGTTGGGTTTGATTTTGTTGACAGCCCTTCTGATTCCCTGGGTAATTGCCTGCACTGCCGCAACCTATTACTACTACAAAAAGGAAGGCAAACCGGAATAATTCCATTTTTGTTCACAAAAAATGCCTTGCATTGGAAAAAATAATCTTTTATAATGGTTCCATCATCAAACAGGAGGCACCAATTATGGACATCAAAGCAAAAGTTGAAGAGATCGTAGAGAAAATCAAGTCTGACAAGGAGGTTCTTTCCAAGTTCCAGAAGGATCCCATCACCACTGTGGAGGGCCTCATCGGCGTGGACCTGCCCAATGACCAGATCGAAAAGCTGGTGGAAATGGTGAAGGCCAAGATCGATATGGACAAGATCGGCTCCGTCCTGGGTGGCCTGGGCGGCCTCTTCGGCAAGAAATAAGTACATAAAAACCGGTGAATCTTGATGGATTCACCGGTTTTTCGTTATTTTAGTCGCTTTTCCAGGGTCTGGCTGCTGAGGGCTGTCAGGTACAGGCGGGTCATGCCGTATTCCGAAGTCAGCACATAAGACTTGGGCAGGTCGTCACAGGGGACCACCTGTCCCTCCTTTTCTGCCTGTTCCAGAAAAGCGCGGGTCCGTTTGGAGGTACTGGTATTGTCCATATCGAAGATACCGATGATGGACTTTTGCCGCACCGCCATATCGTTACCAATGGAAAGATACATAGCAGTTCCTCACACGCCAAAATATGGCACCCGGTATCATTTGAACTTCTGGGTTTCCGCCACGGCCAGCTGGTCGCAGCGGTTGTTTTTGGGGTTGTCCGCATCGCCTTTCACCCAATGATAGCGCATCTGATGCACATGGGTCAGGTCCAGCAGAATTTCCCAAAGGTCCGGATTCAGGGCAGGTTTTTTGTCGGACTTGATCCAGCCCCGTTTCTTCCAGCCTTCGGCCCAGCCCTTCTGAAGCCCGTCGATCACATACTTGGAATCGGAATAAAGCTCCACAATGCAGGGCTCCTTCAGCCGCTGCAGCCCACGGATCACCGCCGTCAGCTCCATGCGGTTATTGGTGGTGGACTTTTCACCGCCGGAAAGCTCCACCTCATGGCCCATGTACTCCAAAATGGCACCCCAGCCACCGGGGCCGGGATTGCCGCTGCAGGCTCCGTCGGTATAAAGTATTACGGTTTTCATAGATCTTACTCCTGATTACCGTTCATCCGGTCCCAGATACTTCCGTTCTGGGTTCCCTTCCAGGCATCCGGATCTTTGCTGACTTCCGACTGCTGTCTGCCCTGACCCATGAGACCGTTAAAGAAGGCACCTTCTGCCCGGTATCCTCCCGTGCGCATCGTCAAAGCCACATAGGCTGCCAAGGCAGCAAATCCGGTTAAAAACAGCAAAAGTGCAATCATTTTACCCAGGATCATCAGAACCAGACCTGCCAATAATCCCAGAATTCCAAAAACAATCAAACCCGTACGGAAATAGGCTTTCATGCTTTACTCCTCCGTTTCCAGGTTTTCCACCCGTTCCACGGAAACCACCTTGTTGCCCTCTTCCACGCGCATGACGATGACGCCCTGCACATCGCGCTTATAGATATTGATGTTGGCAACGGGGGTACGGATGATGACACCGCCGTTTTCGATCAGCATCACATCATCCCGCTCGCCCACAACCCGGCAGCTTGCCACCAGGCCGGTCTTGGGAGTGATGTTGTAGTTTTTCAAACCCTTACCGCCTCTGGCCTGGGCGATTTTCTCGCCGTTGGGGCCGGTACGCAGGTATTCCACCAGTTCGGTCCGCTTGCCGAAGCCGTTTTCGGTGACGGTCAGCAGGGTCTTACCCTCTTCTGCCTTTTCGGCACCCACCACATAGTCCTCACCGGACAGCAGAATGCCTCTGACACCGGCTGCATCACGGCCCATGGGCCGCACATCATTCTCATTAAAGCAGATAGCCATGCCGTAAGCGGTGGCAATGAGGATATTGTCGTTTCCGTTTGTCCGCATCACGTTTACCAGCTGGTCATCTTCGTCCAGAGTGATGGCACGGATGCCGCCCTTGCGGTTGGTATTGAGGGCGATGAAGGGGATCCTCTTGACGGTACCCTTCCGGGTCACCATCACCAGATACTCATTCTCGTCAAACTCCCGGGTCACCACCATGGCGGTTACGGATTCCTCAGGCAGCAGGGGTAGAATGTTGATGATGGCGGTGCCTCTGGCGGTTCTGCCAGCTTCGGGAATCTGATAGCCCTTGCGGTGATGGACGCGGCCCTTGTCAGTAAAGAAGAGAATATGATCGTGGGTGGAAGCCACATTCAGGCTCTTGACAAAGTCCTCTTCCTTCAGATTCTGGGCATTGACACCGCGGCCGCCGCGGCTCTGAGTCCGGTAGGTATCCACGGGCATCCGCTTCACGTAGCCGTGATTGGAGATGGTGAAGGCGCAGGTTTCCTCTTCGATCAGATCCTCGATGTCGATTTCATCCTCCACATCCTGTATCTCCGTACGGCGCTTGTCGCCGAACTTGTCCCGGATCTGGATCAGCTCCTCCCGCAAAACGCCCTTGAGCTTTTCGGGATCCGCCAGAAGATCCTCAAAGTAGCGGATCTTCTCCTGCAGTTCATCATACTCGCCCTGGAGTTTTTCCCGGTCAAGGCCCTGCAGAGCCTTCAGGCGCATATCCAGGATGGCCTGTGCCTGGACTTCATCCAAACCAAAGCGCTCACACAGGCGCTCTCTGGCGTCGTCATAAGAAGAACGGATGATCCGGATCACTTCATCGATGTTATCCTGGGCAATCAGCAGACCCTCCAACAGATGGGCCCGCTCCCGGGCTTTGCGCAGATCGTAATTGGTCCGGCGGGTCAGCACTTCCATCTGGAAGGCCAGATACTCGTCGATGATCTGCCGCAGGGAAAGGATCCGGGGCTGCTTCTGATCATCCACCAGGGCCAGCAGAATCACACCAAAGCTAGACTGCATTGCGGTCTGCTTAAAGAGGGTATTGAGCACCACCTGGGGATTGGCATCTTTTTTCAGTTCAATGACCATCCGCATACCGTTGCGGTCGGTTTCGTCCCGCAGGTCGCTGATGCCATCGATTTTCTTATCTTTTACCTGCTCAGCAATGTGCTTGATGAGCTGGCGCTTGTTGACCTGGTAAGGAAGCTCCGTCACAATGATCCGGGTACGGTCCTTGTTGAAGGTCTCAAATTCGGTCCGGGCCCGGACCACGATCTTGCCACGGCCGGTGGCATAAGCGGCACGAATGCCGGATCTTCCCATAATGATACCGCCGGTGGGGAAATCGGGGCCCGATAGATGCTCCATCAGATCCATCAGGTTTGCCTCAGGATCATCCAGCACGCATACACAGGCATTGATCACTTCCGTCAGGTTATGGGGCGGAATGTTGGTGGCCATACCAACGGCAATGCCGGAGGAGCCGTTTACCAGCAGATTGGGGAACCGGCTGGGCAGAACCCGGGGCTCTTTCCGGGATTCGTCAAAGTTGGGATCCCAGTCCACCGTATCCTTGTCAATATCCCGCAGCATCTCATTGGAGAGCCTGGAAAGTCTTGCTTCGGTATAACGGTAAGCAGCCGGGGGATCGCCGTCCACGGAGCCGAAGTTGCCGTGGCCGTCCACCAGCATATAGCGCATGGAGAAATTCTGTGCCAGACGGACCATGGCATCATAAACGGATGCGTCACCATGGGGATGATATTTACCCAGAACGTCACCGACACAGGTGGCGGACTTTTTGAAGGGCTTGTCAGAGGTCAGACCGCTTTCGTACATGGTGTACAGAATCCGGCGATGAACGGGTTTCAAACCGTCCCGCACATCCGGCAAAGCGCGGCCCACGATGACGCTCATGGCATACTCAATATAGGACTTTTCCATTTCGTCCACCAGATTGGACTCGGTAATGGCCTGGTTGGGGAACAGAATGTCCTCAGGCTTATAATCTCGGTTGTGTTTTGCCAAACTGCGTCACCTCCTTAAATATCAATGTTGATGGCATATCTGGCATTGCGTTCAATCCATTCCTTACGGGGCTCCACCTGGTCACCCATCAGGATGGTAAAGATCTCATCGGCACGGCGGGCATCTTCCAGGGTGATCCGCCGCAAAGTGCGCTTTTCAGGATCCATGGTGGTCTCCCACAGTTCGTGGGGGTCCATTTCACCAAGGCCCTTAAAACGGGAAATTTCCACCTTTGCGCTGCTTTCGCCCCTCATTTCCGCAGAAACCTGATCTCTCTGCTCATCGGAATAGGCAACACGCTCTGTCTTGCCCCGTTTCAGCTTATAAAGAGGGGGCACCGCAGAATAAACATAGCCATATTCGATCAGCGGGCGCATATATCTGAAGAAGAAGGTCAGAAGCAGGGTACGGATATGGGCACCGTCCACGTCCGCATCGGACATAATGATGATCTTGTGGTAGCGCAGCTTTTCAATGTCAAATTCTTCTCCGATGCCGGCACCCAGTGCCACGATCAGGGGATACAGCTTGTCGTTTCCGTAAATCTTGTCGGCCCGGGCCTTTTCCACGTTCAGCATTTTACCCCACATGGCCAGAATGGCCTGGAACCGGGAGTCACGGCCCTGGATGGCGGAGCCTGCAGCGGAGTCACCCTCGACGATGTAAATTTCGCACAGGGCAGGATCCCGCTCGTTGCAGTCCTGGAGCTTGTCGGGCATCTGGCCGGATTCCAGACCGGTCTTCCGGCGGATGGATTCTCTTGCCTTCCGGGCGGCTTCTCTGGCCCGGTTTGCCATCATTGCCTTCTCCAGAATGGCCTTGGCGGTGGCAGGATGCTCCTCAAAATAGATGGTCAGCTGCTCGTTTACAACGGAATCCACCAGGGTACGGATATAGGCGTGACCCAGCTTTGCCTTGGTCTGGCCCTCAAACTGGGCATCCGTCTGCTTTACGGAGATAATGGCAGCAATACCTTCCCGGACGTCCTCGCCGGAACCCTTGTCATCACCCTTAATGTTACCGTTCTTCAGGCCGTAGTTATTGAGCACTCTGGTCAGTGCGGTCTTAAAGCCGGTTTCGTGCATACCGCCTTCCGGGGTATTCACTTCATTGGCAAAGGAAAGAATAAATTCGTTGTAGCCGTCATTATACTGAATGGCAATTTCTGCAGAAGCGTCTCCCTTGACGCCGCTCATGTAAATGACATCCTGGTGGATGGGAGTCTTGTTTCGGTTGCACCAGGTGACAAATTCCCGGATGCCTCCTTCGTAGCACATGGTCTCCCCCACTTCCTGCTCCCCGCGCTTGTCGGTGATGGAAATGGACAGACCGGCGGTCAAAAAGGCCTTTTCCCGCATACGGGTATGAAGAATTTCATAATCGTATTCGGTGGTATCAAACATCTCCGGGTCCGGCTGGAAGGTTACTTCCGTACCGGTCTTGTCGGTTTTGCCCACAATGGTCATTTCCTGGGTGATCTGTCCCCGGGCAAACCGCATCTGATAAATGCTTCCGTTTTTGAATACCCGTACCTGGAGCCATTCGGAAAGGGCGTTTACTACAGATGCACCCACGCCATGCAGACCGCCGGAAACCTTGTAACCGCCGCCGCCAAACTTGCCGCCTGCGTGAAGCACCGTGTAAACCACTTCCAGAGCCGGCTTGCCGGTCTGGGCCTGGATATCCACGGGAATGCCGCGTCCATCGTCCGTAACGGTAATGGAGTTACCGGGATTGATGGTCACGGTGATATTTTTACAGTACCCGGCCAGAGCTTCATCGATGGAGTTATCCACGATCTCATAAACCAGGTGGTGCAGACCGCTGGAGGAGGTGGAACCGATATACATACCGGGGCGCTTGCGCACCGCTTCCAGACCTTCCAGAACCTGAATTTGTTCCGCACCGTATTCTGTTGTCACTTTTGTATCTTCAGACATTTAGCGTCCTCCTAATCAACTGTCATTGCGAACCAGTCTTCAGACTGATATATACCTGATCGCAATGACACACTATACTACTTGCCCGCGGGCAATTTCGATGGTTTTTCCCAATTTCGTGAACTGACCCGGCTCGCAGCAGGTGATGAACACCTGGCCTTCCGAAATCTGGTTCAGCACAAAATCCTGTCTTCCGGGATCCAGTTCCGACAGTACGTCATCCAGAAGCAGTACAGGAATCTGGCCGGACTCCCTGCCCATCAGCTGCCGCTGGGCCAGCTTCAGGCTGATGGCCGCCGTTCTGGTTTGTCCCTGGGATCCGTAGGATTTCAGGCTGATTCCCGAAAGGGTCACATCAAAATCATCCTTATGGGGTCCGGTCAGGCACTGGGCCGTTTCCAGCTCTGCCCGTTCATGGGCAATCATGTGCTCCCTCAGCTGTCCCCGAAGGATTTCCACAGGAGCAAAGGGGTCTGTTATGGTGGAAACCGTTTTGTATTCCAGAGAAAACTCCTCACATCCACCGGAAAAATGGTTATGATATACCGCTGCCGCCTTTCCAAGACCCTCAAAAAACCGGGCCCGGTAGGCGATAATGTGAGCGCCCACATGGCAAAGCTGTGCATTGTATTCCGGCAAAATGGCTGCTACTCTGGGATCTTCAAACCGGTCCTTGAGGATCCGGTTTTTCTGTTCCAGGATTCTGCCGTATTCCGCCAGAGCCGCTTCATAATTGGGCCTTATCTGACAAAGGGCATGATCTCCCAGACGCCGCCGGGCAGCGGCGCCGGATTTTAAGACCATCAGATCTTCCGGGCAGAAAAGAACCGTTTGCAGTACCCCGGCAATGTCACCGGCGGTTTTCTTTTTGGCGCCGTTGCGCCAAACCTGCCTTGGTCTGGCAGAGCCGAAAATCACCCACCGCAGCTCCTGTTCCCGATCCTGGGAAGTAACTTTTCCGTCAATTTCCGCAAAATCCGCTCCGAAGCGCACCATTTCGCTGCTTTTCATGGCCCGGAAGCTTTTTCCGCTTCCCAGATACCCGATGGCTTCCAGCAGATTGGTTTTCCCCTGGGCATTGTTGCCCACAATCAGGTTCACACCGGGCTCAAAAGTCAGGGTAGCTTCCTCATAATTCCGGAAATTCCGGAGTTTCAGCTCATTCAGCCTCATGGATGGAAATCAGGTAAGTCTGGCCATCAAAGGTGAAGCGGTCACCGGGATACAGCTTCTTGCCCCGCATGGTGCAAATCTCTCCGTTTACCAGAACTTCCCCTTCCTGGATCACCTGCTTGGCTGCGCCGCCGCTGGGAAGAATGTTAGCCAGCTTCATGGCGGATTCCAGTTTGATAAATTCCGTACCAATGACCACGGAAATATCCGCATTAACCTTCTTTTTTCTGACAGTAACTTTCATAAATGCTCCGATCAGTTGTTCTTGATGCGCACAGGCAGCACCATGTAGGAATAATCGAACTTATCATCGGTGGGGGTCATCACAATGGGGCTCAGACCGTTGGTCAGCTGCAGAACCACTTCATCCCCGGGAATGGCCCGGAGGGCATCTGCCAGATAGCGGACATTGAAGCCGATTTCCAGCTCCTTGCCGTCGCCGGCAATGCTGCACTGGTCCTCTGCAGCACCGATGGTATTGTTGGTGCGCAGCTGCACATTCTGATCACCGAACACGCAGCGCACAGGGCTCTTGTGCTTTTCGGAAACGATCAGACCCACACGGTCAATGGAAGAAGCAAATTCTCCAACGTTTGCCACCAGCTTGATGGGGCAGTTGGTGGGCACCACCCGGCGCCAATCCAGGAATTCACCTTCCAGCAGGCGGCAAACCAGAGTTGCGTTGCCGATCTGGAACAGGATGTGCTTCTTGCCCAGCACGAAGGAAGCTTCTTCCTCGCAGTCGGTCAGGATCTTTTCCACTTCCTTCAGGCCCGCTGCAGGAACCACGAAGGACATATTACGGCCGGCAGCCGCATCGGTCTTGTAAGTTCTTCTGGCAAGGCGGAATCCATCCACCGCAATGGCGGAAATACCGGTATCCTCCACCTCAAACTTCACGCCGGTGTGGATGGGACGGCCCTGATTCTCGGAAACCGCAAAGATGGTGCCGCCGATCAGCTCTTTCAGGTTGGTCTGAGGAATCATCACACTTCTGCCGGCGCTGACATCGGGCAACTCGGGATAATCTTCAGCACTTTCGGCGCTGATGGTAAAGGAAGCATAACCGGCCCGGATGGAAACCTTGTAGTTTTCATCCACCACCACGGTGACGGGGCCTTCAGGCAGACGGCGCACAATGTCACCAAAGAGTCTGGCAGGCAGGATACAGGTACCGGGATCAAACACTTCCGCCTCGATCATGTAGGTAATGGCAGTTTCCATGTTGTAGCCGGTGAGGCTCAGTCCATCGGCAGCTCTGCAAAGGATGCCTTCGATCACGGTCAGGCTGCTCTTCTGTGCAACGGTTCTTCCGGTAATGTTCAGACCGGTAACCAGCATGCTTTTTTCACAGGTAAAACGCATATATAGACCTCATTTCTGAAATTAGTATATAAATATATATATTTATTTTATTTTAGGTAGTTGTAGTAGCAGTAGGAGGATTTTATGTGGAAAAGTGTAATTTCCCCTAGAGCTGCAACGGTTTTTTGTCCACAGGAATATGTTGAAAAAGAAAAGATTTTCAACAGCGGGCTGTGAATGAATTCAAAAAGAAAAGTTATCCACAAAAAAGTTTTCCACATTCCACAGCCCCTGTGGACAAATCAAAGGGAGGAGTTGATGTTGGCGGTGATGTCCCGGATGTTGTTTTGCAGGTCGTGATCTGCACCGGACTTCAGAGCCGTTTCAATTTTACGGATGCTGTGAAGGATGGTGGTGTGATCCCGGCCAAACTCCTTACCGATGTCCGGAAGGCTCAGGTTGGTGAGTTTTCTGATCAAATAAGTGGCTACCTGACGGGCTTCGTTGATGCCCTTTTTCTTCAGGGTGCCTCTCAGGTCGCTTTCCTCGATGGAGTAGAACCGGCAGACATGGGTGATGATCAGAGAAGGCGTGGGCATACTGCTGCCTTCGGTCTTGAACATATCGTTGATGGCCCGGGTGACATTGGGAAGATCCAGAGGCATATTGTTGAGGTTTCTGTATGCAAGGATCTTTTTCACGGCGCCTTCCAGCTGACGGACGTTGTTGGTAACATTGGCGGCAATGAAGTCGCACACATCGCCGGGGAGCTCCAGACCCAGGGATTCTGCCTTGGTTTTGATGATGGCCATACGGGTTTCATAATCGGGGGGCTGAATATCCGCCATCAAACCGGATTCAAAGCGGCTTTGCAGACGGGACTCCAGAGTCAGCATATCGCTGGGCTTCCGGTCGGAGGTAATGACGATCTGCTTGCCATTTTCGTAAAGGGCATTAAAAGTATGGAAAAACTCCTCCTGGGTGGTTTCCTTACCGGCAATAAACTGGATATCGTCGATGAGGAACAGGTCCGCTTCCCGGTATTTGCTGCGGAAGCTGATGTTGTTGCCGCTGCGGATGGCGTCCAGCAGTTCGGTGGTGAACTGCTCGCCCTTGATATTCACAATCACCGCATCGGGGTGGGTTTTGTGGAAGGCATTGGCAATGGCGTGGAGCAGGTGGGTTTTGCCCAGGCCGGGAGGGCCGTAAATAAACAGGGGGTTATATACAAGTCCCGGGTTCTTGGAAACCGCAATGGCGCTGTTGTAGGCAAACTGGTTGGAAGGACCGGCCACGAAGGTATCGAAGGTAAAGTTTGCATTGATGTTGTAGGCCCGGCCTTTTCTGCCTTTGTTCATGTGATCCTGAAGGCCCATGTCATCCAGCACTACCAGCTCCACCCGGGACCCGCAGACCTCTCTGAGTGCATCGTGGATGTAGGGAGCGAAACGGGAACGGATCATTTCCCGGTGATATTCGGAGGGGGTGTGGAGCACCAGGCGGTCATCGGTCAGCTCGATCACCTGGGTGTCGTCAAAGGTGGTGGCAACCACCACGGGGGTCAGCCGATCTTCCAGATAACTGATGATCTTGGCCCAAACAAAAGAGGGTGAAAACAGCATATTTGCGGTCCTTTCTTTATAAATTTCTCTTGATCGCAACAACCTGTGGAAGGAAAAAAGAGCATACTATATCACCCTAAATTTTATCATATCCACAGCCAAAATACAAGGGATTTTTAATCCATTTTTGGGATATATACATTATAAAAAAGAATTGCCCTTTTTATACCCCGGAAGGGCAAAAGGGCTGGCTATGATTTGAAGAGACCGGAAAGGGCCGTTTCGGAGAGTGGTTAAGATAAGAAAAAACCGGGGCTCAGAATGCCCTGAGCCCCGGAAAAGGGATGTAAAGATTACACCATTGCGGCGGTGATGATGGCCATCTTGTAGACCTCGTCGGCGTTGCAGCCACGGGACAGGTCGTTGATGGGAGCTGCCAGACCCTGCAGGATGGGGCCGTAGGCTTCGAAGCCACCCAGACGCTGGGCGATCTTGTAGCCGATGTTGCCGGCTTCGATGCAGGGGAAGATAAAGGTGTTGGCATGGCCTGCCACGGGGGAGCCGGGGAACTTCAGCTGACCGACTTCGGGAGCAACGGCGGCGTCAAACTGCATCTCGCCGTCAATGGCCAGTTCGGGAGCCATTTCCTTGGCCAGAACGGTGGCATCGTGGGAAAGCTTCACGGTGGCACCCTTGCCGGAGCCATTGGTGGAGAAGCTCAGCATGGCAACCTTGGGATCAATGCCGAAGACCTGGGCGGTCTTTGCGGTTTCGATGGCTACTTCAGCCAGCTTCTGGGCAGCGGAAACGGTCACGTTGCCGGCCTTGTCCACGCTGTCTTCGTAGCTCAGGTTGATAGCGCAGTCGCCCATGGCCAGCTTCTCTTCGCCGCGGACCATAATGAAGCAGGAGGAAACCAGGTTCACACCCTTCTTGGTCTTTACCAGCTGCAGAGCGGGACGGACGGTATCGGCGGTGGAGTAGGTGGCGCCGCCCAGCAGGGAGTCGGCGTAGCCCATCTTCACCAGCATGGTGCCGAAGTAGTTGCCCTTGCTGAGGGCGGCCTTGCACTCTTCGGGGCTCATCTTGCCCTTGCGCAGTTCCACCATCTTGGCGACCATTTCGTCCATGCCTTCGTAAGTCAGGGGATCCAGAATCTCAACACCTTCGATGTTGAAGCCGCCCTTGGCAGCGTTGGCCTTAACCTCTTCCACATTACCCACCAGAATGGGCTTCAGGAAGCCGCCTTCCACCAGGCGGGCAGTGGCTTCCAGAATACGGGCGTCATGGCCCTCAGTAAACACGATGGAACGGGGATTGGCCTTCAGAGTTTCAATCATTGCATTGAACATGGGTATCATCCTCCATATTTCGGGCAGTGCCCGTATTTTTACAGCTACCATTATACTATAATTCTCTCCCAATCGCAACCTGTTTTGATAAAATATTCCTGAAATCCCCAGTCAGAATTTCTAAAAATCTAAATTAGTTTGGAATTCTCCGAAAAAATTGCACAAAATCCGGTATTTTCAGAATAAAAATGTTTTGTAAAGGATTAATAATCAAGAAATAATATAAAATAGAACTATGATTCTATATGATGGTTATATGACCATATAAGTAAATTAAATGAACCGAAAGTGACCCTTTTTCCTCAAAAAGTGGTTCATAATCATAAATATACGTAAAATATTGGATAAATCCATAGAAAACAGGGTATTTCCTTATTATTCTGCATGAATAACCCAATTTTTGTATATTTGGTATATTGACCGGAGCCCTGTTTTCTGCTATGCTATAAGTGCATTAAACCAGTGGAAAGGAGGTAACAATATGAATTGGGCTGCGATAATTTGGCTGATCCTGATGATCGTGTTCATTCTGATAGAATCCACAACGGTAATGCTGGTTTCTGTTTGGTTTGCGGCAGGTGCTCTGGTGGCACTGATTCTCAGTTTGTTCAGTCTTCCCCTTCCCGTACAGGTGATTGCATTTGCCGTGGTTTCCTGCGGTTTGCTGGCCCTTTTGCGGCCTTTGGTTCGGAAATTTCTGAAACCCAGGATCGTAAAAACCAACGTGGACAGTGTGATCGGTTCCACCGGACCGGTTACCGTTGCCATTGAAAACAACACTGCAGTAGGTCAGGTAAAGCTGGGCACCATGTACTGGACTGCCCGCAGTACCACCGGAGATCCCATTCCGGAGGGAACCTTGGTTCGGGTAGACCGGATCGAAGGTGTGAAAGTTTATGTATCCACGGTGGAAGTTTCCGCCAAAATTTAACAGGAGGTTATTTTATGGAATGGATTATTATTGGCATTGTGCTGGCCGTGATTGTGCTGATCGTGCTTTCCAACATCACGGTGGTTCAGCAGTCCCGTGCATACGTCATCGAGCGTCTGGGTGCCTTCCAGGAGGTTTGGGGCGTTGGTATTCATATCAAGATTCCCTTTATTGACCGGATTGCCCGCCGGGTCAGCCTGAAAGAGCAGGTTCTGGACTATCCCCCTCAGCCTGTGATCACAAAGGACAACGTTACCATGCAGATTGATACCGTTGTGTACTTCCAGATCACCGACCCAAAGCTGTATGCCTACGGCGTTGAGCAGCCCATGGCCGCTATGGAGACCCTCACCGCCACCACCCTTCGTAACATCATCGGTGACCTGGAGCTGGACCAGACCCTGACCAGCCGTGATGTCATCAACACCCGGATGCGTGCCATCCTGGACGAAGCCACCGACCCCTGGGGCATCAAGGTCAACCGTGTGGAGCTGAAGAACATTCTGCCTCCCCACGACATCCAGAGCTCCATGGAAAAGCAGATGAAGGCTGAGCGTGACCGCCGTCAGGCCATCCTGCAGGCCGAAGGCCAGAAGAAGTCTGCTATCCTGATCGCCGAAGGTGAGCGGGAAGCTGCCATCCTCCGGGCCGATGCTGAGAAGCAGGCTGCCATCCTGAGAGCGGAAGCCGAACAGCAGGCTGCCATTCTGAGAGCAAACGGTGAAGCCCAGGCCATCCTGACCGTTCAGAAGGCCATGGCGGACGCCCTGGCCCTGTTGAATGCCGCTGCCCCCAATGACCAGGTCATCAAGCTGAAGGCCATTGAGGCCATGCAGAAGGTCGCAGACGGCAAGGCTACCAAGATCATCATCCCCAGCGAGATGCAGGGACTGGTGGGCCTGGCAAACGGCCTGGTGGAGGGCGCCAAGCAGGAGTAAGCCATGGCCCAGGAAAAGAGATTCGTAAAGGTATACTCTGAAGGAGCCTTCGGTTCCAACGAGATTTGGGTGGACCTCAAAACCGGTGTCAACTACCTGTTTCATGCATCCGGCTATGCCGGCGGCCTGACGGTGCTTCTGAACCGGGACGGTACCCCCGTGATCACACCCATACCCAAAACCGAAGAATAACCACCAAGGGACCCGCTCAGCGGGTCCCTATTTTGCCGGCTCCCCGTCCGAAGGAGCCCATGGATTACGGTGATGGAGAAGTAAAATTAAACAATCCGTAAATTGTGGCCTTTGGAAGTTGAATTTCGGTTTATTTATAATATAATATAGGAGAATCATTCAACACAAGGTGAGTTATTTATGAACAAATTCCGCCAATGGCTGCAAAAATTCATGACGGGTCGCTACGGTTCCGACAAGCTGAATATGGTGATTCTGGGTACAGGCGTTATCCTGGCACTGATTTCCCTGTTCATTCCGGCTCCGGCCAACCTGGCTCTGACCATTATTTATTACGGCTTGACCGTTTGGGCACTGTTTCGCTGCTTCTCCAGGGAAACCTACAAGCGCTTTGAAGAAAACCGGAAGTTCCTGCTTTTCCTGGACAGGATCAAAGACCGGGATCACAAACACTTTACCTGTCCCCGGTGCCGTCAGCCGGTGCGGGTACCCAGAGGCAAGGGCAAGATCGCAATTACCTGCCCCCGCTGTAAAGAGCGCTTCATCCGTAAATCCTGATACAAAAACCCCTGCACCTTTGACAAAAGGTGCAGGGGAGCTTTTTATTTTGCTGCCTGTAAAGGCTGACCGGCGGATTTTGCCAGCTTCCGGGCTGTGGGAATAAAGACACACAGCAGCGAAATGACCGAGAGGGTCCAGCCCACAGGCCACACCAGGTACAGGAAGGTCAGGTTGGGACACAGGGGGAAGATCAGATATACCCAAACAAACCGCAGCAGACACATAAAGACCAGTGTGGCGGTGGTGGCAGCCACCGGTTTTCCCATGCCCCGCAGGGCGGCACCGAAGATCTCGTTGATACCGCAGATGAAATAGGTACTGGAAATGATGATCATTTTCTGCTGGGAGAAGTCTATCACCCTGGGATCCGAAGACATGATGGAGGAAAGCTCCCTGGAGAAAATGGCGGAAAGGGAGCCAAAGCTGGCGCCCAGGGCCACTGTGATCAGAATCCCCTTCCAAACGGACTCCATGGCCCGCTTGATGTTTCTGCTGCCCACATTCTGGCTCACATAGGGCATCACCGCAAAGGAAGTGGCGCAGGAAATCTGGTAAAGAATGTTGTCAAACTGGTTGGCAATGGAGATACCGGTGGTGGCCAGATCGCCGAAGGTGTTGACGGTGGCGGAGATGATCACATTCGCCACGGAATAAAGGCCTTTCTGCAAACCTGCCGGTACACCGATCCGCAGAATATCCCGCAGTTCCTCTTTGTAAAAGCGCAGGTTCTTCAGACGAAGCTTGATAATACTGTCGGTTCTGAAAAGGATGAACACGGACATTGCAGCCATGAAAAACCAGGAGATGATGGTGGCCAGGGCAACACCCACAACACCCATATCATATACGGCAATCAACAGGTAAGAAAAAGCAACCTTGATGGCACCGCCTGTGGTAAGGAAAATCATGGGCTGCCGGGAATTGCCCACGGAACGCAGCACCGAAACGCTGAAATTATAGATCATCAGCAGGGGCACACCGGCAAAATACAAGGCGAAAATAGATGGTAGCCTGCTCCCGCAGGGATTCGGGACAATTGACCATTCTGAGGAGCGGATTGGCAAAGGCCAGACCGATCAGGGTAAGTACCAGGCCGGAAACAACGGAGAAGGCCATGGAGGTACCCACCGCACGGCCCACCTGCCGGGCATCCCGGCGTCCGATGTGCCTGGCGATGATTACATTGGCACCGGAGGAAATACCGATTACCAGACCGGTGATGGTGGTAATCAGAGTAGAGCAGACACCCACGGCGCCCACTGCAATGCCGCCGCCGGCATCATAGCTTTTCAGAATGGTCATGTCGATGATGCTGAACAGGGATTGGATCACATTCATGACCATGATGGGGATCGAAATGGTCATAAGACCTTTCACAATGGATCCCGATAACATATTGACATCTCTTCTACCCATTTCTTTCACCTCTTAGTAAAAGTTACGGTTCAAATGTTTGCGCAATATCCTACATGGGCTATCTTACTCCTCCGGAAGGGGAATGTCAAGTCATAATCAATATTTTTTTATCGAAATAGCAGTGGTTGAATGGGGCATCGAACAATGTTCGCAAGACAGAACTTCGGTTGACATAAAATTTCGTCGAAACCGGGTTTTTTAACTTTTTGAGGGAAGTTATCCACACTCTCCACAGGTTTATCCACAGTTGAAACCGGTGAAAACCCTGGATATACGGGGGTTTTCCCGGAAATAACAAAAATTCTTCCACCGTTCGACAGGAACTTATGGAAGAATCTTTGTTTACATAATTTTATTCAAATTGGACCTGTGCAGAGAAGACACGCTCTTTTTTGCCGCATACATCTGTCTTTTCCCGGTGGGCATCCACCTGGAGCGTACCCTCCGTCAGGCCCCATTGCAGGGTGACTTCCTGACCTTCCAGGGCCTCCGACAGGTAGCAAAGGGTCAGCTCCTTCAGCCGGTGATCCCGGTGGAAGGCACCGGGAAGCAGGTCATCCACCCAGTCGAGATACCGGGTATTGTTCATGTGGCCGTTGATGTCCAGCAGGGAGTATGTGACGGTGTTTGCTGCGGTGTTGGGAAGATCCCGGAACATCAGGGATTTGGGAATCTCCGGTTCATTGCCCCGGGCAATGCCCTCCACTGTAACGCCGCTTTTCCCGGGCAGAACCATGGCCCGGCTGTTCAGGTCCATCAAAACCCAGAGGCTTATGGACCGGGCCAGCAGGTTTCCTTCCCCGTCATACATGGCCATGGCTCTGGGGTAAGCCACCCGGGTGGTGGGCATGGGCCAGGTTTCCACGGTGACGGTTTCGCCCAGTTTGGGCAGCCGCTCCACAAAAACCCGGTGACGGCTGACAGCCCAAAACAGATGCTTTTGCGCAATGGGGTTTTCCCGGTCTTCCAAAAGGGAGAAATGATTGCCGGCCACTTCCTGCATATAGTAAAGGAGCATGGAGGGTTTCAGACGGCCAAAGCAGTCCACTGCCAGGTCATCTACAGAAAAATTCTGTCGATAAATCAGATCCATAATTACTCCTGTTCGTTGACTTCGCCTACGGTGATGGTGCCGGAATACTGACGGCCGCTGCGGTAGATCTTGATTTGAATGGTATCGCCAGGCTCGTATTGGAACAGCTGGGTTTCCAGATCCTCGCTGCAGGTGATCCGAACGCCGTCAATATAGGTGATAATATCGCCGGGCTTCAGGCCGGTTTCATCTGCGGGACCGTCCTCAGTGACTTCCGTCACATACATACCCGAGGGAAGGTTGTAGTAGAACTGATAGAATTCGGAAATATCCTCACCAATGATGCCCAGAGAAGGTCTGCCGGACACATAGCCCTGGGTGATCAGCTGATTGATGATCTGGCTGACGGTGTTGCTGGGAATGGCAAAGCCCAGGCCTTCCACACCGGCGGAGTTCATATAGTCCCCGATCTTCATGGTGTTGATGCCGATGACCTGACCGTAGCAGTTCAGCAGCGGACCGCCGGAATTGCCGGAGTTCAGGGCGGCGTTGGTCTGAATCAGGTTCATCACCCGTCCGTCCACATTCACGTCCCGGTTGATGGCGGAAATGATGCCGTCGGTCATGGTGCCCCGAAGCTCTGCACCCAGGGGATCACCGATGGCCACCACCGTATCACCCACCTGCAGAACCGAGGAGTCTCCCAGAACGGCAGGCTTCAGATCCTGGGCATCCACCCGCAGCACCGCCAGGTCCGAGACCTTGTCGGCTCCGATCAGCTGAGCTTCCAGAATTCTGCTGTCGCTGAACTGGATGTGAATGGACTCTGCATCCTCCACCACATGACAGTTGGTGGCAATGTATCCGTCGGCAGTCAGCACCACGCCGGTACCGGTGGAGGTGCCCTTGGAATAATTGCAGGTGATGGACACCACCGAGTCAATGGCGGATTTGTAGATGTCCTGCAGGGAAAGGCCCTGCTGGGGGATGTTGGGCACGGAAACGGGAGAAGTGGCCACTGTAATGGGGTCTGTTTTGGGATCTTCTTCCCGGGTGACCGTGGAATCGGCCCAGTTGGTGGAGAGGGTGGGATCCGGGTTGTTGTCAATATTCTGGAAGGAAATAGGCAGTGTTTCCTCACCGGATGCTTTGATTTGCTTAAACAGCCGGATATTCATCATACTGAGGATGGTTACTGCGCCGCAAAGGAGAATGATGATGGTCAGCAGCACTGCCACCAGGCCTTTTTTGCTTTTGGGCGGGCAGGTGGATCCGGTTTGATAGGTATTCTGATCCCAGGGATCAGAGTGGTCATGGGGGTCATAGCTCATGGGAAAAACCTCGCTGTAACGGAAAATTAGTTAACGATGGGCAGGGTGAAGGTAAATTCCGTCCGGCCGTTCTGGCTGGTGACGGAGATATCTTCCCCGTGGGAGCAAATGATGGTTTTGACAATGTAAAGGCCAAGGCCCCAGCCGTCCCGGTTCTGGGAGCGGCTCTTGTCCATTTTGTGGAACCGGTCGAACACCAGGGGCAGTTCCTCCGGCGGGATGGTCTCACCGTCATTGTATACGGAAACGTAGGCCTTAGTATCTCCCTGCCGGATATGGATGCCGATTTGTCCTCCTTCGGGGCAGAATTTCACAGCGTTGTCAATGAGATTATAGATGACCTGGGTGATATAGTCCCGGCAGGCGTGGGTATACATGGGGTGATCCGGCATCTGCACATCCACCTCCACCTTCTTCTGGAGGATCTTCTGCTCAAAGGTGATCAGCACCTGACCCACGGCCTCTTCCAGATCAAAGCGGGTCTTCTTGTCCTCGGGAATGCCGCCCTGGTCCTGGAGCCGGGAGATATCCAGCATACTGCGCACCAGCCGGTTCAGCCGTTTTGTTTCATCGGAGACGATCTGCAGATAGTGGCGGTGCTTCTCCTGGGGGATGGTGCCGTCCAGAATGCCGTCAATATAGCCGCCGATGGTGGTCATGGGGGTCTTCAGCTCATGGGACACATTGGCCACGAATTCCTGGCGCTGATATTCGCTCTTTTGCAGGGAGGAGGCCATGTTGTTAAAGGCAAGGGCCAGCTCTTCCACTTCCATGGGATAGGAGTCCCGGAGTTTGACCCGGGCCGTCAGGTCGCCGTGACCGAAGGCGCTGGCGGTTTTGGCCATTTCCCGCAGGGGCTGGCTGTGCCGCCGGGCAAGGATGGACATAATAAGCATTGCCAGAACCACCGCGATCAGAGAAACCAGCAGATAAATGTCATTCATCCGGTCCAGGATCTGCAGGGTGGAAGTCATGGGGGCGGAAACCATTACCATGCCGATTCCGTTGCCGTTGCGGGCATCCAGGATGGGCACGGAAACCACATACCTTACATCTGTGTAAAGACCTGAGAAAATACCCGTATCCCGGGCAATTCCTCTGGTCATTACTTTTTCGATGTAGCTTTTTGAAATGGTCCAGCCCTGATGATTGCAGCCGAAGGGAGCATCGGAACACATGATGAGGGTGCCTTTGCTGTCAAAGATCACTGCGTCCGCATCGGAAATCCGGGAAGCCAGGGAAAGGTTCACCAGAAATTCCTGCCGGGACAGGGAACCTTCCGTATAGTAAGCCGAGGCAAGGGAGGAAATAGCCTTGCCGTCGTTTTCCAGGCCCGACAGGGCCTGCTGATTCAGATAGTTCCGCACCAGGAACTGGAAGGAGGTTCCCACCACCAGCAGCGCAGTCAGCAGCAGCAGCGCCGCCGGAAAAAAGGTGCGGCTGAAAGAGGATCTCATGCTGACTGAACCTCGAATTTATACCCAACGCCCCAAACGGTTTTCAGGCACCACTGTTCGCTGACGCCCTCCAGCTTTTCACGCAGCCGCTTCACATGGACGTCCACAGTGCGGGAGTCTCCGAAGTAGTCGAAGCCCCATACCTCATCCAGCAGCTGATTGCGGGTGTACACCCGGTTGGGAGAGGAAGCCAGGTAAAACAGCAGGTCCATCTCCTTGGGAGGAATGTCCACTTTCTTGCCGGCCACCGTCAGCTCAAAGGCGTCCATATCGATAATCAGCTGATCAAAGACCAGCCGGCGGGCCTTTTTCTCTGCGGAAATGCCGGAAGCGCGGCGCAGCACCGCTTCGATACGGGCCAGCACTTCCTTCATTTCGAAGGGCTTGGTGATATAGTCGTCGGCACCGGACCTGAGGCCTGCCACCTTGTCGACGGTTTCGCCTTTGGCGGTGAGCATGATGACGGGGGTCTGGCTTTCGGCACGGATGGCCTTACAGACGGCCCAGCCGTCCATGATGGGCATCATCACATCCAGCAGCACCAGATCGGGCTTGATGGCCCGAAACTTGGAAAGGCCCTGACCGCCGTCGTTGGCCACGGTGACGGCATACCCTTCCTTTTCCAGATACATCTGAAGAAGCTCCGCAATGTTGCGGTCGTCTTCCACGACCAGAACAGAAACAGCCATAGCATTGTCCTCCTGATAAAATTCATATTTTCCTTATTATACCGCAAAAAGTCCAATCCGGGTGAACAATTTGTAAAGAGTACGGGGGTAATTTGTGAACACCGAGAATATACTTGCCAAAAGGGCTTCCTCCTGTTAAGATAGAAGCAATCATTTTGAAAGGAATGTGCTTATGCTGGAAATATTGAAGGCCATTTTATTTGGCATTATTGAAGGAATTACCGAGTGGCTTCCCATCTCCTCCACGGGTCATATGATCCTTCTGGATGAACTGGTGGAGCTGCAGGTTTCGGAGGCATTTTACGAAATGTTCCAGGTGGTGATCCAGCTGGGGGCCATCGCAGCAGTGCTGCTGCTGTTCTTTGAGAAGCTGAACCCCTTCTCTTCCCGGAAGGACCAGGCGGCAAAACGGCAGACCTGGGAACTGTGGCTGAAAGTGGTGGCTGCGGTGCTGCCTTCTGCGGTGCTGGGATTGCTGTTTGACGATTGGATGGATGAACACCTTTATCATTATGTGGTGGTGGCGGTGACGCTGATTGTCTACGGCGTGGCTTTTATTCTGGTGGAGCAGCGCAACAAAAGATTGCAGCCCCGGGTGTCCTCTGTCCATGGCATCGACCTGAAAACCGCGGTGCTGATCGGTGCATTCCAGTGTCTGAGCCTGATTCCCGGTACTTCCCGGTCCGGTTCCACCATTCTGGGCGGCATTTTGCTGGGTGTCAGCCGTGGCGCGGCTTCGGAATTCTCCTTCTTCCTGGCCATTCCCACCATGCTGGGTGCCAGTGCCCTGAAGCTGTTGAAGTTCATCCTCTCCGATGTGCCGGTGACGGCCATGGAGCTGGGAATTCTGGCGGTGGGCTCTCTGGTGAGCTTCGGGGTGAGCCTGGTGGTCATCAAAAAGCTGATGGAATTTGTGAGAAAACACGACTTTAAGCCCTTCGGCATCTACCGGATTGCGCTGGGCGCTGTGGTGATCCTGTATTTCCTGGCTGTTGGTATGTAAAAAATACTCCCTGTGCAGTTTTGCACAGGGAGCTTTTCGTATATGTCCTTACTTCTCGACGGTGTAGCCGCAGCGGTTGCAACGGTAGGTAACCCGCTTCTTGCCAAGAGCACCGGCAGCCAGACCGATGGGACCGGCAATGACAGCACCCAGCAGGGCCTTGCCGCCGCTGAAGCCACCGGTACGTTCGCCGACAGCCTGCAGATAACCCATGTAGCACTTGGGGCAGCTGGTATAGTTCAGATTCTGAGCCATGAGAAATTACCTCTTTTCTTTATGTTCAAGATGTCCGGACAGACTTCCTGTATTGGCATCATCATATCATAAAAAATATCAGGATGCAATTGAAAAATGGATTTTTTCCTGACGAAAACAGGGATACTTTGAAGGAAGAAATACTGACCCCCGCAGGAGGAATCCTGCGGGGGTGGGTGATCATTACTGAACCTTTTTCAGTTCCATGGGGAAGGTATATTCCAGGTAGTCTTCGGTTTCTTCCGAGCCGATGATCAGGGTGTCGCCTTCCAGCTTGTAATCCAAACAGCCGTCTTTCTCCAGCTTATCGTCCAGCTCTTCCAGAATATAGAGATAGCCCTCGGAAAGGCGGTAGAAGCCGTCGGTTTCCATTTCCGCAAAGAATTCTAATGAAAATTCCGCAGGAGGAAACCTGCGGAATTCAGGATTTGTCGGGAAGGAACAATACGATTCCCTCGGCCTGGCAGCCCAGGATATTACACAGCTTCTCCACAGTGAACAACGTGACACTGCGATTGTGTTTCAAATGATAGATGGTTCGGGGGTTGATACCGTGGTGCGTAATCAAGGTATAGGTGGTAATGCCTTTTTCCGCCATGGTTTTCCATAACGGTTCATAACTGATCACAGCCCAGTCCCCCCTTCAAAAGATTTCTTTTATTATCTTTTGAAAATTCATACTTTACTATACTGAAAAAAGTATCTATAATTAGGAAAGAGGGGGAATGAATATGAATGGAAAACTGCAAGATCTATATGCGTTTCCTGAGGGGATGGATCCGGCACTTATGGAACTTAGGGAACACTGTGCTGTTTTGGAGGAGAGGGTATTGCAACTGGCCCAATCTCTCCCGTGGGAAGACAGGGCTCTTTTGGAAGCATGGATTGCCGCGCGTGATGAGTTGGACTTCCAGACAGTGAAAAAGGCACTGCGTGTGGGAAGCAGGCTTGGAAAAGGGTATGGTTCGGTTTTTGAATAGACTGACATGAAGCTGCAATTGGTTCTTATCCAAGTATAAAAATGCAGGGCAACGCCCTGCATTTTTATGTTCAATTGGAAAAACTGTCAATCGGCCGCTACTTCTTGAGCACTACCACCACCACGGTATAAGTAGTGGGAATCAGAGCGCCGATGAGGAAAATCAGCGCAAGGCCACCGTAGGTCACCCGGTTTTCCCAGACAATAAGGGCAAGACCAAACAGGATCATGGAACCGAAACCTGCCAGCAGGGCTGCAATGGGCGCAGCAAGGATGCAGGAAAGCTTTTTACCCTTGAGACCGATGCAGAATCCGGTAAGGATGGGGATGATCAAGCCAACGATCACCGTGGACCAGTATACCCAATCCGGTTTTACAAAAAGACTGTACCACCAATCGTTAATGGTGTTTTCGCTTTGGATGCTGACATAACAGCAAAGGAACAAACCGGCAGCGATACCCAACAGGGTGCAGATCCAGGTGTAATACTTCTTATGCATCATGGTTCCTCTTTTCGGAAAATAATGATTACCATGGGGTAAAGGCGGAAATCCCGTCACAAAAGCGCCGGGCAATGTCCGGCAGCGCTGCCGGTGTCAAGGGTACTCCGAAAGAAATGGTGTGAAGGAAGGGCCTGTTGGCCTTTCCGTAAGGATAGGATAACACGATTTTCCCCAATGGGAAAGATGGGCAATTGTTAAGGGGAAGCAGCGGTTACTGGTCGTTCAGATAGCGCAGGGTCCAGTCGTTGAAATGACGGTTTTGCAGGCACTGGGGCGGCGGGCAGATGGCCGGGTCTTCCAGCGGCACCGGTTCCACTGCCATCAGGCCCTTTTTCTCCACTGCATAGGCCAGTTCCCTGGAAACCCACTGGGAATTGGCGGCGTTTCTGCTCCAGAACAGGTAAAACAGGTCCCGGGATTCGATTTCCCGATAGAGCCGCTGCTCCCACAGCTCTCCCCTGCGCAAACTTTCCGCATCAAAGAACAGGTCCATATCCGGGCAGCTGAGCTGAATGCCCTGAATGCGGGCCACTACCTTGGCTCGGTCCTGGCTGGCGTAGGAAATAAAGGCGCTGCGCAGGCGGCATTTTTCCACCTCAATTTCCTGGGGCCGGGTGGCTTCCACCTGCAGAATCAGTTTCAGATCCGTCAGCACCGCAATACCGGAGTAAACCCGGCCGGTGAGCCGAAGCTGGGTGCGGCTAAAGCCCTGGGGCAGCAGCACTTCCAGTTCCGTGGCGGCGTACTTGCCGTTCCAAACCAGCTCTCCGCTTTCTCCGTCCAGGGGAATATCCGGGGATTGGAGGACCACCCGGAACCGTTCCTGGTTTCTGGCCTGGAAGATGCCGCTGGAGGAGGCCTTGACCTTGTCTCCCAGGGTCATCTGCTCCCGGTCGGCCCGCTGGTAGTCGTCCTCCCGGTACATCATCACCTTCACGGTGAAATACTCACCGGCCTTCAGGCTGGCGGGGGCAGCGGCCCGGAACTGTACATCATCGGGCTGCAGGGGCTGGAGCGCCCGGTCCTTTTTGCCGAAAAGACCGCCAAAGAGGCCCTTTTTCTTTGGGGCTTCCTGGGGCTTGGCCTTTTCCTGCCGGGGGGCCCCGGAGGGCGCAGCCATGGGAGGCGGCGGTGCGTAGGGGGCAGGCGACGGCGCAAAGGGTGCAGGGGGCGCAGGTCTGGGAGGTGCTGGCCTGGGAGGCGCCGGCCTGGGAGGTGCAGGATTGGATGGTGCGGGTCTGGGGGGTGCCGGTTCATCGTACACATCTATGGATCTGGAAGCATCGGGAAACCGGTAGGGCTCTTCAATGATCTCCCCCAGAGGAACTTCTCTGTGTTCAGGTGCGTTGGAAGGGATCCGGAAACCGCAGACCGGGCAGATAGCGCTGCTGACAGCGTGGCCGCAAACGGGACAGCGGGTTTGGGTAGCCGAAGATGCCGCAGAGTCGGCGATGAATTCCACCGTAATGTACTCGTTCCGGGCAAAAATGATCCGGTCTCCGACTTTCAGAGGATAGGGTTTTCGGGGTTCCAGAGGTACCCGGTTGAGGCTGGTGCCGTTGAGGGACCCCATGTCCATCAGATACCAGCAGCCATCCTGAAAATAAAGCTTGGCATGGATGGAGGAAATGGCAGGGTTGTCGGAAAGGCACAGCTGACAAGCTGCCGACCGGCCCACCAGAACCGTGGGCTGGTAGCCATAGTAAAATCGGTCACCTTTCAGAAATCGCAGTCGAATGGGCAAAATCGGTGTCATAATGGGGCCTCCCCTCTTTTTCTGCTGCTATCATAACATAAAGAGACTGTTACCACAAGAAAAAAGCACGTGTTGCGCGTGCTTTTTCATAAGATCAATTCTTCTTAATGATTGCCACAACCACGATGTAAGAAGGAGGGGTCAGTGCAGCACCCAGAAGAATCAGTGCCAGTACACCGTAGATCTCACGTTGTTCCCAAAGGACCATAGTCAGGGTTAGAATAAGCATCCCTGCAAAGCCTGCGGCGGCGCTCACTATGGGGGTCCAAAAGAATCTGGCGAAGCCATTGCCCATGACACCTACGGCCAGACCGACAAAAGTGGGAACCAGGATCATTGTGGCAAGAAAAGCCCAACTATCCCAGTGCTGCTGCACGAACAGTTCGTCGATCCACATCTCAAAGGTGGTTTCACTTTGTAGGCTGAGAAACCAGGTAAGGGCCACACCGGCGGCAGTGCCCAGCAAAGTACAGATCCACATAGGGGTTCTCTTTTTCATATCATCACCTCATGTTCCAATAATAGTATGAAAAATATCGGGTGACAAGGGCAAAAGAGGTCAAATACCGTACCGATTGCGGATTTTGAAAAACCAGGCAGGAATATTATGCTACGAAAGTTTTGAGAAGGTAAGCAATGGAATATCGCATCCTGCATTTTGGGAAAAAAGAGGACAGAACGGATTTGTTCTGTCCTCTATGGGGATTGATTCAGTCCAGAATTTCCATCAGTCTGCCGCAGCAGGAGGGGATGACCTCGCCGGCCTTGATGTGGACGGTCTTGTTGCAGGTGACACAGTAAACATCGGTGTCATAGGGGGCCCGGACTTCGGGGACCTCTTTCTTCTCCTGCTCGCTCAGCCCTTCAATGTGGAACTGGGCGGTTTTGTTTTCGGAAGGAACATAGACGCCGATGGGCTGCAGGGATTTGGTGGCGCCAATGCAGTTGCCCATTTTGATCCAAAGGGCTTCCAGCTCGGCAGCCTCGGCGGGATGTTCCGGGGTGAACTC
>JAZSLC010000085.1:0-6670 GCA_045535175.1 Faecousia sp.
CTCAAAATGAATGAGACGGCCCCTGAGATGAATATTTAGCCAGGGAACGGCCTGTGTGCCGTTCCTGATTGCGTATTTAAGAGACTTTCCCGGGAATGACACACAGGTCATTCCCTACATATGCATTTTGAGACAGCACCCTTTTATTGTCTGAAACAGATTGACGAAAGGTGGGGGGAATGCTATAATGTGGCTATCTGAAAGAGAGGAAAGGTGATTCTTATGTACGATAATCATCCCGTAGAAGTGAAGGATGAAGGCTCTTATGCCCGTGGTCTGGTGGGCGCTCTGATCGGTGCGCTGATTGGCTCCGTCCTGTGGTGCCTGGTGATGCAGCTGGGTGTCATTTCCGCCATTGTGGGCTTCGTCATCGGCTGGCTGGCAGAGAAGGGCTACACCCTGTTGAAGGGCAAGGCCGGTAAGGGCAAAGTGGTCATTCTGGCTGTTTGCATCATCATCGGTGTGCTGGTGGGCATTTTTGCCTCCGATTACATCGACTGGTACAATGCCATTGCCGAGTTCTATCCCGATACCGTGGTTACCATCGAGAATCAGGAAATACCCGTGACTTACAGCGACATTCCCAGCCTGATCTTTTACTTCCTGTCCACCGACAGCGAGTACTTGGGCGGTACCATCCGCAATGTGCTGATGGGTCTGCTGTTTGCATTCCTGGGCGTGTTCGCCATTCTGCGCAACGCCGGCAAGCAGGCCAAGCAGGCCAAGCAGGCCGCTGATCAGGAACTGCCTGTCGCCAACGATCCTCAATAAGGTTCCGTAAACGGGGCAAACCTTCGGGTTTGTCCCGCTTTTTGTATAGATACCGTGAATATATGAAAAACCTCTGGGGATTATGAACAAAATTTGACCTTTTCTGAATTTTTTCTTTCCTTTTCCGGTTCAATCGTGTAAAATAAACCTGATCTAATAAAGGAGAGAGGTTATTCCATGAAAGAAAAATTCAAGCTGACCAAGCTGGAGCGGAACTGGATTCTCTACGATATCGCCAATTCCGCCTTTACCCTGCTGGTATCCACCCTGATCCCCATTTACTTCAACTCTCTGGCTGCCTCTGCCGGTGTGGACGAGGATATGTACCTGAGTTACTGGGGATATGCCGGCTCCATTTCCACGGTGCTGGTGGCCATCATTGCCCCCATCTGCGGAACCATGTCCGACCGGAAATTCAAGAAACCCATTTTCCTGCTGACCGTGCTGCTGGGCTGCATTGCCTGTGCGGCCATGGGCGTTACCACCCACTGGCTGTTCTTCCTGGGTATTTTTGTGCTGGCTAAAGTTGGCTTCCACTCCAGTATCGTCTTCTACGATTCCATGCTTCCTGAAGTGACAACGGAAAAGCGGATGGACAATGTGTCCTCTATGGGCTATGCCTATGGCTATATCGGCTCCGTGATCCCCTTTGTGGCCTGTTTGGTGCTGGTGCTGTTCTGCGACAGCTTCGGTATGACCATGGGCACCGCCATGGTGCTGGCCTTCCTGATCACCGGCGCCTGGTGGCTGGTGCTGAGTATCCCCCTGCTGCGCAGCTATAAGCAGACCGCTTTCGTGGACCGTCAGGGCGCGCCGTTGATGGACAGCTTTCGTCAGCTGGGCCGGACCTTCAAGGAAGCCAAGAAGGAAAAGCACGTGTTCATGTACCTGATTTCCTTCTTCTTCTTTATCAACGGCGTTTACACCATCATCGACATGGCTACCGCCTACGGTTCTGCCCTGGGCCTGGATACTACCGGCCTGCTGCTGGCCTTGCTGCTGACCCAGGTGGTTGCGTTCCCCTGCGCCATCATTTTCGGCCGTCTGGCAGCCAAGTATGACACCGGCCTGCTGATCAAAATCTGCATCATCTGCTATACCTGCATCACCCTCTTCGGTATGTTCCTGGTGAGCCTGTGGCAGTTCTGGGTGCTGGCGACCCTGGTTGGTATGTTCCAGGGCGGCATTCAGGCCCTGAGCCGCAGCTACCTGGGCAAGATCATCAAGCCCGAGCGCAGCGGCGAATTCTACGGCCTCATGGATATCTGCGGCAAGGGAGCCTCTTTCCTGGGCACCACTTTGGTAGCGGTTATCAGCCAGGCCACTGCCGGCGTGGAGATCCCCATTTTCGGTATCACCCTCCAGAATGAAAACCTGGCAGTAGGTGCCTTGATCATCCTCTTTATCATCGGCTACTTCTTCTTCCGCAAGGCCGATCAGATGAACAAGGAAAGAACCGCATAATACCCAATCACAGAAGGACGCCCAACCCGGCGGCCTTTCCTATTTAGTCGGGTGCGGATGCTTTCCTGGGATGGTGGAGACCAAACAACCAGGACGTTGCCCCCAGGAGACAGTAGACAAAAGGCGCATTTTTCGCCATATCCATGATTCCGAACGTCAACTCCTGATACACGGGGATGTAGGGAAATTGCATAGCTACACCGGAGGTAAGGTGGCTGCGAATCAAATAGATGGTCAGCCACACATAATAGGGGGCGGGAGCCGCAATCAAAATGGAAAGAATACCCCAAAGCAGGTACTTGGCATATTTGCTCCAGGGAGTGTCATAGGGCTTCAGCCCGGAACTGACGCCAATCCCCTGGAAAAGGGTCCAGCCCAGAAGAAACATAACCACGGGCCGCAGGATCTGGTCGTTGAGAATCCGCGGAACGACGTATTTCCAGTAGTATTGACCGGTGAAGATGTTGTTCATAATCAGATAGGCTGCCCCGGAGATCAGAAGAGTCAGGGAAGCAATCATCAGATGCCTGAGAGCTTGCTTTTTCTTTTCGGGGATGGCAGGGCCGTAGATTACGGCGTTCACATCGGTTCCCAGGACTTCGGAGATTTTGACCAGCATATCAATGTCCGGTCTGGATCGGCCGGTTTCGTAATTGGATACCGTTTGCCTGGTAACAAAAAGGGCTTCGGCAAGGGCATCCTGGGTCATGGCTCTGGCGGTGCGAATGGATTTGATGTTTTTTCCGATATCACGCATATTTGATCACCTCGCCGCCATTGTATGGGAAAACCCATGGAAAGTCCAGCAAAGAAGCTTTGCGATGGTGTTTATTTGACGGTTCATTTGTATATAGGTGTTCGCATGGGGGTATAAAGGGGAAAATCACCGGGCCGAAGGACCCGGTGATTTGGTTTCGTTTACTGTTTGGCAGTCAGGCGCTTTGCTTTGCGCTCGTCTTTGGTCTTGGAGAACTTCTCCAGTTCAGGTACCAGGATCATGCAGATCAGAGCCGCGGTGAAGCCGCCGTTATACAGGCAGAAGCCGCCGTGGAGGGTGGGCACGGAGGTCACCAGCAGGAAATGCATGACCGCGGCCAGGAAGCCGTAGCGCCAGCCGTACTTGTCGGCAATAGGGCTCAGGCCGTTGGCGTAGCACAGACCCACCATAATGGCCTGGGCGTTGATCTGGAAGGTGAAGTTGCCGCCCAGCAGGGGTGCAATCAGGCCGAAGCCGAAGGAAGCGGCCACATAGCCCAGCATAATGGGCCAGACGTTGCCGGGATGGCTGCCGGAGTTACAAGTGGCCACCATGCAGAAGATGATGCCGAAGGTAATGCCGTTGAAGTTGGCACCGATCAGGTTATAATAGGCCAGAATGAACAGGCCGAACACACCGGCATTCATCAGGAAGGTGGCGTTGCCATAGGTGGAGGAGAAATTGGTCACCAGGGCAGGGTCGCTCAGCAGCTTCCAGTAGTCCTTGGGTCTGCAGCCCATCAGGAAGGCGGCAATGACCATCAGACCGAACACGGTGATGCAGAAAATGTTGGTGATAGGGGCGCTGGCAACCTGCATGGTGGAAGGATCCAGGTCGGACAGGGCCTTGGGCAGGCTGACACCCATGGTCTTATAGAGGGTGGCGTTCAGGAAGAAGGCGGTCATGCCGATGGGCAGGGCTGCGGAGTACAGGTCGAAGCCCTTGTGGACCTTGGGAGAATGGGCCAGACCGGCAGGCAGGAAGAAGCCGATGATGATGCCCACCAGAAGGGCCAGTCCCAGCCCCAGCCAGTTAAAGCCAACATAGTCGGCATTGGGGTAGCGGATCAGCAGGTCGGTGATCAGGGGGGCGATGCCGGTGGAGAACAGCATGGCGTTTACCAGGCCGCCCATTTTTTCCTTCTTCACCAGGCCGTAGAGAATGACGCCCAGGATGCTGAACCACATATTCAGAATGTTGATGCCCCAGGAGCAGAAGCCCACGGTCAGCACCACAGCCAGGGTGGAAACGTTGTTGGGGGTGCCCTTGAATACCACAAACAGGCCCAGGCACAGGGCGCACACCAGACCCATGTTCAGGAAGGTGGCTGCATAGCCGCCCATGGAGAAGTAGTTGGCGGAAATCTTGCTGGGAAGGACCATAATCTGCCAAAGACCGCGGAAGATGTTCTCCCGGTCGGGCATGCAGACGGCGGCGATCAGGAAGCAGGCGGACAGGAAGGCGAAGAAGACCTTCAGAAACTGTCCTTCGGAGAGTTTGGCAAGTTTTTTCATAATGCACCTCTATGTAAAGAATCTGGGCAATCCGAGCCCATGGAAGAAGATCGAATTGCCCAGACGGTCGGCATGGTTCTTCTGCACTCCACAGCGGTGACCCGCTTCATTCCGTCAGTTATGCAGAAGGGTTATGTACTTAGGCCTTTTCGGCGGCCTCCACCACGTGCTTCATCAGAACGGTGGTGGTAACGGCACCAACACCGCCGGGAACGGGGGTGATGGCTTCCACGATGGGCTCCACTTCCTCGAAGACGGCGTCGCCGGACATAACGCCGTTGCCGCGGGAGGTGACCTTCTCGGGGTTCCAGTTCATGGACACGTCGATGACAATCTGGCCGGGACGGACAAAGTCCTTGGTCAGGCTGTTCAGCACACCGGCGGCGGAGATGATGATGTCAGCCTCGCGGCAGACGGCAGCGGTATCCACGGTCTTGGTGTGGCAGACGGTAACGGTGGCGTTCTTGCCGATGAGCATCATAGCGGCAGGCTTGCCAACCACCAGGGAGCGACCGATGACCACAGCGGACTTGCCCTTGCAGTCGATGCCGTAGTAGTCCAGGATCTCCATGCAGGCGGAGGGAGTGCAGGGGGCGTAGCCCAGATCGCTGCGGCCCTGATACACGCCGGCGCTGGAGAGGTCGGTCAGGCAGTCCATATCCTTCTTGGGGTCCAGACGGTTGCAGATCTCTCTCTGGAAGGGACGCAGGTGAGCGGGGAAGGGCTGGAACATCAGAACGCCGTGAACGGTGTTGTCGGCGTTGACCTGGTCGATGACGGCCAGAACGTCCTCACGGGAGGCGTCCTCGGGCAGCTCGAACACCTTCACATCGATGCCCACGGTTTCGCCCTTTTTGATGGCGCCCTTTTCGTAGGACAGGTCATCGGGTCTGGCGCCCACGCGAATGATACCCAGGGTGGGAGCAACGCCCTTTTCCCGCAGAGCGGCGGTGCGGCTCTGCAGATTGGCCACCAGGGCCTCGTTTACTTCTTTGCCAAGCAGATGCTTTGCCATAGTTGTTTCCTCCATAAATTCAGTTTGATCGGCCGTTGGCCGATGGCATCCAAGGATGCCCGGACCGTCCGGGAGGCCGGTCCCTACAAGATGTTTGAAGCGACCAGGTCGAGCGGGGCAGGTGGTGGGGATTTATAGACCAACCTTTGCACGAATTGTCAGCCGGCACTGCCGGCCAGTATGCATGGCAATATACGCCAACATTGCCAGTCGAGCGGCGCAGGCACGGTGGATATACCGCCCAACCCACGCACGAACTGTCAGCCGACACTGTCGGCCTTATTGGCCGAAGCCGGCTTTAACGGTGTTGAAGATTTCGTCGGCCATGGCGCAGTACTTGGTGAGCATACCGTTGACCTTGGCGTTCATTTCTTCAGCGGCTTCGCGGTTCTTCATACCCTTGGTGTTGATGAATACGTTCAGGGAAGCGGCCTGCAGAGCGGCCTTGCAGCAGACGGCGCCGCAGCCGGCATCGGAAACAGCCAGACGGCTGCCCTTGGCGGCGAAGACGGCGATGCACTCAATGGCTTCGCAGCACAGCTCCATGATCTTGATGGGGGTGGAGCAGGCGATGATGGTGGCTTCCTCCATGATCTTGCCCCGGTTGGGGTCGTCCGTGGGGATGCCGTAAGCCTTGGCCAGGGGCAGGAAGTTGACTTCGTCGGCTTCCACCTGGTTCAGCAGCTGCACCTGCAGCTGGTCACACTTGGCCTTCAGGGCGATGATCTCAGCTTCCACTTCGGCGTACTTCTTCTTACCGACGGTCAGGGAGCCCACCATGTTGCCCAGAGCAGTGCCGATGGCACCCACCAGAGCAGCAGCGCCGCCGCCACCGGGGGCGGGAGCATCAGAGGCCAGGACTTCCACAAACTTGCGGCAGTTTTCCATAGTCATATCCATAGTATGTAATCTCCTTTTCTCGGGTGTAGGGGCCGATGCCCACATCGACCCATGCATTCAGGGCTGATATGGTTATCGGCCCCTACAATAATTATACAACAAGGAGAAATTTCTCATGGATATGACATTGGAATCCTGCCGCAAGTTTGTGGAAGTTCTGGCCTCCGACGCTCCCGCCCCCGGCGGCGGCGGTGCTGCCGCTCTGGTTGGTGCCATTGGCACCGCTCTGGGCAACATGGTTGGCTCCCT
>JAZSLC010000188.1:0-5519 GCA_045535175.1 Faecousia sp.
CTCAAAATGAATGAGACGGCCCCTGAGATGAATATTTAGCCAGGGAACGGCCTGTGTGCCGTTCCTGATTGCGTATTTAAGAGACTTTCCCGGGAATGACACACAGGTCATTCCCTACATATGCATTTTGAGACAGCACCCAGGAGTTAGTTATCGTCCAGATCGGAATCGGAGTCCATATCGTCATTGTCGATGCCGCCCATGACCTCGCCCAAACGGACGCGGCGGCGGATTTTCATTTCTTCTACCTGTCGGTGCAGCAGCTCTTTAACCTCCAGGGGATGTTTCACATTTTTCAGCACCAATGTGGGCATGGATTTGTCGGAGGAGATTACGGTGATGGTTCCGACACCGAAAAGCCTTTGCCACAACGTGCGGGTGGTGTTAATGTCCCGGATGCGGTAGAGCAGAATTTCTTCGTCCCGGATACTCAAAAATCCTGTACTTAAAAAGAGCCGGTCCTCGGTGAGACGGTAACGGGTAAAGCTTATGGGAATACCCAGGTAGCGTTTACGGTCTTTCCACAGATATTCTATTTTGATTCTTGACATAGGATCAACCTCCTTTTTTCTATATTCTACAGCTAAAAGGAGGCAATGTCAATTACAGGATCAGGCAAATCAGACCGGTGGCACCGTCGTTGACAATGCGGCTGAGGGTGCTTCTGAAGCGGGCCCGAACCTCTTCCGGGGTCCGGATCAGCTTGGTGGTAAGACCGTCCCGGATCAGAGTGTAAACGGATTTTCCGAAAATGTTGCTTTCCCAGAGCTTTTCGGGGCTTTCGCCGGTGAGATATTCAATGAGGTCTTTAGATTGCTGTTCGTCACCAACCATGGGAGCAATTTCTGTGTCAATGTCAACCCTGATCATGTGAATGGAGGGGGCACCGGCCTTCAGCTTGATGCCGAAGGCGCCGTTTTTGCGAACGGCCTCCGGGGGCTGCAGTGTCATGTCCTCAGGTGTTGGCATGACGATACCGTAGCCGGTGGCCTTGGCAGCAGATAGGGCATCGGAAATTTTGTCATATTCCCGTTTGGTGGCTGCAAGCTCTGTCAGCAGCGAAATAAGGGCGGCATCGTTTTGGATGGTCATTCCCGACTTGCTGCTGAGAATCTGGTAAAAGAGGGATTCCGGGAATCCGATGGAACAGGATACGGTGCCCGTGGCCAAATCCACTGCCCCAATGGAAAAGTCCAGCACCTGTTCCAATTCTTTCAGCTTGGATAGAGACAACTCAGCCTGGGCAAGGGATGTAATCTCACCGGCCCGCTGCAACAGGGCTTCGTAAAGGGATGCTTTGATGGGGTCGGTGCTGTCCAGGGCTTCCATCCACCGGGGAAGATACACCCGCAGCTCCGCCATGGGGAAGGCGTACAGGAGCCCCTTCAGAATCTGGTTGATTCCGGCTGTGTCCAGGGCCTGGCAATCGGCGATCACCGCATCCACCCCGTATTGAGAAAGAAGCTGGGCTTTCAGCTTTTCGGCAGCTTCGCCACCGGGCTGTTTGGTGTTGATGACCGTGAGGAAGGGCTTGCCGGTGGCCTGCATATCCCGGATGGCCCGGCCTTCCGCCTGGGCGTAATCTTCCCGGGGGATGTCCGTTACGGTGCCATCGGTGGTGACCACCAGACCGATGGAGCAATGCTCCTCCATGACCTTTTTCGTACCAAGCTCCGCTGCTTCCGTCATGGGAATTTCATGGTCAAACCAGGGGGTGGTGACCATTCTGGGGACGCCGTCCTCATGGGCTCCCACGGCGCCGTTTACCATATACCCAACGGAATCGATCATGCGGATGCGCAGTTTTGTGGTGCCGTCGGGGGTGATTTCAACCGCCTCTTCCGGTACAAATTTTGGCTCACTGGTCATAATGGTCCTGCCGGATCCACTCTGAGGCAGTTCGTCCTTGGCCCGTTCCTTGCGGTATGGGTCGTCGATGGCCGGGATCACCAGTTGCTCCATGATGCGTTTGATCAGGGTGGATTTGCCGGTTCGCACCGGTCCCACCACGCCGATATAGATGTTACCGCCGGTCCGAGCGGCAATGTCTTCGTATATGTTTTCCATAGCAGCCTCCTTGTCCGGCAGGATGGGAAGCTCCTGCCACGGTTTGTAACAGTTTATGGGCTGCCGGTAAATGATAGAACCGGGACAGCGTAAAAGCTGTCCCGGCAGAGCTCAAAGGTTATTCCATTTCTTTTGGCCCCAGCCCATCAGCAGCCGGTAGAGGACGAAGCAAATGCCGGCCAAAAACAGGATGCTCAGAAGCAGGTACAGGGCAGGATTGATGCTCAGGGCAAAGCCGAACAGCAGACCCAGCACCACCGGCACCGCCATGGAGCCGAACATGGTTACCACCACAAAAACCGCCTGTTTTACCGGGTATGCATCGTTGATGTAATCAAATTTTGCCCATTTGAGGCCCGTGATCATGCCCAGTAAGCCGCAGAAAACACAGCACAGACTGCACAAAAGGCCGCACAGCAGGCTGCTGAGAATCCCGCAGCCCAGCACCAAAGAGAGGATCAATGCAGCAGGAAAGATCACCGGAACCGAAAGCATCAGGTGCAGGCTCAGCTTTCCCTGCAGAACGGTTTTTCCGCTGACGGGCATGGATTTCATCACCCACAGACTTTTGCCTTCCAGGGAAACGGAGGGGGCGCTGATGTAGATGGTGGAATTCAGAAAGCCCAAAGCGGATACCACCAGAAGTGCCTCCGCACCCTGGGGAATGCCAAATTCAGCCAGGGCAGAGCGCAGATCTTTTTGGAAAATGATAGCGGCAACGGTCATGGCCGCGGTCATCAAAATGCCGATTCCTGCATTGGTAATGTAGATGGGCGTTCCCATGAAGCGCATCAGTTCTTTCCCCATGATGGCGAAAACGGGGGACCGGGTACTGTGGTTCTCCAGCCGGAGGGCCTTCCGCCTGGAGGAGGCGTGGGAGCCGCCGGCGGTATTCAGGAAGGTTTTGGACAAAATGTTGTAGCTTACCGAAAAGATAGCTGCGCAGATGCCGAAAAACGTCAGGCTGTGAAGGACACTTCCGGAAGCGCCCATGCCCATGGCGTAAACGGGCCAGACGAAACTCCGGATCGCTTGGGCATTGTCTTGAGAATGATCCAGCAGGGAAGTGAGAATCTGGTTGGACTGGCCGAAAATGGAGAAATAGCCCACCAGAAATACCACCATGTAAACCACCGAGAATAAAGACCGGTTCACCCGCTTCAGCATCAGGTGGAACAGCCACCCCAGCAGGCAGGAAATGGCCTGGGCTGCCAAAGTAATGCCCAGCAGGCCCAGAATCTGGCCCGTAAGGGCCGCGCCGTTGACTCCGGTATGGAGCCCGTAAACAACCGCAGCAGGCACCAGCACCAACCCCGAGAAGACCAGGTTCATACCCAGCAGAATGAGCATCCGGCTCAAAAGGATGATGGCAGGGGGGATGGGCATGGACAACAGCAGGTGATTGTCTTTGGCGTCATAGAGCTGGCTCTGGGTGGTAAAGACACAACCAAAGAGAGAAAAGCCCAACGCCATAATGCCTGCCGTGGCAAAATACAGCCAGTCCAAACCGGCAGCGTGGTAAGGTCCTATCAACTGGGAGAAGACAGCGGCCATACCGCCGGCGATTACCACACCCAAATAGATGTATAGCACTGCAAACAGAACCATAGTGCCGGTGCTTTTTCCTCTGCGGGTTTGTTTGGTGAGTCCCGACAGAAGGGACCGCAGCTGAACGGAAAGAAGGGCACGGATCATGTGATGTCCTCCAATTCCAGGAAGACCTGTTCCAGAGAGGCATTGCCCCGGATCTCGTCCATGGGACCGTCGGCTACCAGCTTGCCGCCTTTGATAATGGCCACTTTGTGGCACAGTTTTTCTGCCACTTCCAGCACATGGGTGGAGAAGAAAATGGAGCCGCCCTGGGCGCAGTGCTCCTGCATCACATTTTTCAGCTGATGGGAAGCAATGGGGTCCAGACCCACAAAGGGTTCATCCATTAGAAGCAGACGGGGCTGATGCACCAGCGCCGCAATCAGGGCAACTTTCTGTTTCATGCCGTGGGAGCATTCGCTGATCTTCAGATTCAGGTCATCGGTCATGCCCAGAAGATTGCCGTAGTGTAAAATCCGCTTCTGCCGATCCCCGGAACCGACGCCATAAATATCGCAAATAAAGTGAATATACTGGATTCCGGTCAGGAAGTCATAGAGATCCGGGTTGTCAGGCACATAGGCGATAACCTTTTTGCAGGCGATGGGATCTTCCGTAATGGAGTGTCCGTCCACATAGATACTGCCCTTGTCAAACTGCATGATACCGCAGCAGGCTTTCAGGGTGGTGGTCTTACCGGCACCGTTGTGGCCGATGAAGCCGTAAATCTGTCCGGGTTCAATGTGTAATGACAGATCATCCACGGCCACTTTCTCGCCGTAGGTTTTAGTGAAATGTTCGATGCGAAGCATGGTAGTCCTCCTTCGTGGGATATGAATGAATTATAGCATCTTTTATGGTGCGCCGCAAGGCGGAAGCGCCATTTTACGCAGGGAAAACATGGGATGCCTGAAGCTAAGATATCATATGACGCTGCGTGATGAGCAAGCTTTTTTTCTAGAAATCTTAAAAAACAGGAATGGGATCAAAGATAGCCGAAACAGGTAAAAAACCTCGGGAAATTTTAAAAATAATGTTTGACAAATCAAGGTACATCCTATATAATATCTAAGCATGACTGCGAGGAGGGATACTATGCTTCTGGGACTTTCAGAAATTATGGATCGCCCGGGCGCCTCGGTTCCTTTTTCGACCAGTGTGGATCTGAGTGATCTTCTGTATGGAACCAGTTACCCTGTGAGCGATCCGGTACTGGCCAGCGGCTCCGTTCGGAATACGGCGGGCGTTCTGGTAATGACCGGTGAAATCACCACCACCATTCATGGCGTATGTGACCGCTGTGCATCGGATTTTGATGCGGATCTGTCCTTTCCCATTGATGTGGTTCTGGTAACGGAACTGAGCAATGAAGAGAATGAAGATGAGTGGGTTTTCCCTCTGGAGGGAGACAGCGCCGATTTGGAGGACATTGTCCGCACGGTTTTCGTGCTGAACATGGATTCCAAGCTGCTGTGCAAGCCGGAATGTAAGGGTCTTTGCTGCCGCTGTGGTAAGAACCTGAATGAAGGACCTTGCAGTTGCCAGAAGGAGCTCGATCCCCGTTTTGCTGCTTTACGGCAGCTTCTCGATAAGTAATCACAATGAATGCTGTCAAAGCAGTTTGACCAAGGAGGTGTCATCCATGGCTGTTCCCAAGTGTAAAGTGTCCAAGGCCCGCCGCGATAAGCGCCGTGGCTCCAACTGGAAGCTGTCTGCTCCCAGCGTGGCGGTTTGCTCCAAGTGCGGTGAGCCCGTCATGCCCCATAGAGCCTGCAAGGCTTGCGGCAACTACAATGGCCGTCAGGTTCTGGCTGCCAAGGCTGACTAAGGCAGGAAAAGCGAAAGCGCAGAGGAAGGCTTCC
>JAZSLC010000011.1:0-2738 GCA_045535175.1 Faecousia sp.
ATTATCACCTTCAACCATCTGACGGAGGAGAACTTCCTGGGGATTGCCGACATTATGCTTTCGGAGCTGCGTGAAAGCCTCCAGGCCCGGGGCCTGTCCTTCTCCTGGGATGAAAATGTTCGGGAATATCTGGTCAAAAAGGCATTCTCTACCACTTACGGCGCCAGAAATCTCCGCAGAACCATCCAGCGGGATTTGGAAGATCCCATCAGTGAGCGGATCATCGATTCCTTCGAATCGCCCATTTCTTCCATTCGTGTTACCGTGGAAGAGGGAACCGTTCAGGTTGTTACCGAATAATACGAAAAGATCGCCGCACCGCTGCGGCGATCTTTTTCTGTCACTGTTCCAGCTTTTCCGTGATGGTGTCGGACAGCTTCATGGCTGCGTCCTCCACCCGGCAGGCGGCTTTTGCGGCCAGTTTTCTGGCGGGGTTGGTTTTGGGCATCATCATAATGGCAACGGCTCCTGCAGCAGCACCCAGTCCTAGGGTAACCGCCAATCCTTTTGCATTCATCAAATCACTCCTTTCGACATTAGTATATGTCGTCACAAAAAAATCAACACAGGAAAGGTTTTACCCGTTGCATTGAGGAAAAAGTGTGATATAATTCCATTATATAGATAAAAAGGGGGAGTTTTCGTGTCTGTTGATGTGTTGCAGGAGAAAATCCGAAAGCTGAAGAATCCTTCGGTGGTGCTGTTTGAGGCACTTCCCGAATTGGTTCCGGATGGATTTGCTTCTCAGGATGCTCCGGCGACGGAGGCCATGGCCGCATATTTTACTAAGCTGCTGACGGCTATGAGGGGCTTGGTTCCGGCGGTTCGCTTTGGTTTTGGAAGCTTTGCCCTTTTGGGCAGTGCCGGTACAGAGCTTCTGCAGAAGCTGCTCTCCTTTGCAAAAAAGCAGGGGTTCTATGTGCTGCTGGATGCGCCGGAAGTGCTGACTCCCGCGGCTGCGTTCCATGCCGCAAAGCTTCTGGGGGATGATTCTGTCTTTGCCTGCGATGGCATTGTGGTGGGTGCCTATTTGGGAAGCGATGTGCTGCTTCCTTTCCGTGACCTGTGCAAAACCGGAAAATCCGTGTTTGCTGTGGCCAGAACCTCCAACAAGTCTGCGGTGGAACTGCAGGATCTTCTGACCGGCGGTCGGCTGGTACATATTGCTGCCGTGGATGTGATTGCCCGACATGGGGAAACTGTGGTAGGGAAGTGTGGCTACTCCAATCTGGGTGCCGTTGCTGCAGCGGGGTCTGCGGGGAGCCTGCGTACCTTGCGCTCCAAGTACAGCCGAGTTTTTTTGCTGCTGGACGGATACGATTACCCCAACGCCAACGCCAAAAACTGCAGTTTTGCCTTTGACAGGCTGGGTCACGGCGGTGCCGCTTGTGCCTGTGCAGGCATTCTTGGCGCCTGGAAAGAAGGGGAAGGAGACCCGGTGGAACTGGCATTACAGGCCGCTGAACGTATGAAGAAAAATTTGACCAGATACGTGAATATTCTTTGAGGTGCGTATGATTAAGATTTACGGCAGTATGCTCTGTAAAGACTGTATACAGTGCAGAGAAGATCTGGACCGGGCCGGTGTGCCTTATGAATACCTGGATTTTGCTCAGGAACTGAAAAGCTTAAAAGAATTTTTGGAGATCCGGGATCGGGAGCCTCAATACGAGGAAGTCCGGAAGCAGGGCGCCATCGGGATTCCCTGCATTGTTCGGGAGGATGGCACTGTTACTTTGGACTGGGCTGAGTTCCTTATGTAACCGGGGCCATTGCCCCCGGTCTTAGAAGCCGCTTTTTCTGAACCGGCTGTCAACGGTGGAGTTATTTGCACCGTTGGTGGGATCGATTGTATCCTCGGGGCCGGGAATCATGTCTTCACCATCGGGCAGCATGTCATCGGTACCGGGCATCATGGTGGTATCCGTGGTGGGCTCGGTGGTGGGCATGGTGGTCGGCGCGGTGGTAGGCATGGTAGTAGGTGCCGTAGTGGGGGCGGTAGTGGGCCGGGTTGTGGGCGCGGTTGTAGTGTTATTGTTTCCTCTGCTTCTGCAGCCGGCCATCAAACCGAGGGACAGCACCAGAACCAATGCGATTGCAATCATCTTTTTCATGGAATGCCTCCTGTGTTGTTTGGGATTTCATAACTATTATCCCCCTGAAGCCTTGCTTTACACTGGAAATAACAGGAATTTCCATGCGATTGCGAATTATGGTGTTTTTCCGAAAATGGCACTTGCTATTTTATGTTTTATCCTGTATAATAGTTTGGAAATAATAAAATGAAAAGGGGAACCTTTGATATGAAGAAGCTTATGGCAAAAAAGGGCGTTGAATGTATGGCATGTCTGGAATGTGTCCGGGCTTGTTCCACCGCCTTCTACAAGGAATTCAATGAAGATCTGAGCTGCATTCACGTGGTTGCCAAGGGCACCGGTGCGAAGCCTGTGATGTGCATTCAGTGTGGCAAGTGCATGCGCACCTGTGAGCATGGCGCCATCACTCAGAACCCCAAGACCGGCGTGTTCATGATCAACAAGAAGCTGTGCGTCCAGTGTGGTAAGTGTGTGGAAGCCTGCCCCATGAAGGTCATGGTCATGAAGCCCGAGAATCCTGCCTCCAAGTGCATCTCCTGCGGCATTTGTGTCAAGGCTTGCCCCATGGAACTGCTGGAGATCGTCGAGAAGTAATTATCTACATAGAAAAGCAGCCGGTATCACCGGCTGTTTTTTTGTTTT
>JAZSLC010000199.1:0-4772 GCA_045535175.1 Faecousia sp.
TGCACCATGGGGGTCTCCCAGGCGTGGTCGGGCACGATCAGGTCGTATTCCTCAATGCAGATGGGGATAAAGTCCAGATCATACAGCTTCGCCGCGGAGTAAATGCCCATGCCGGCATCGGCGCTGCCGCTGACGATCTGAGCCGCGACGCTGGTGTGGGTCAGCTCTTCCCGGTCGTAGCCGTAGATGGCTGCGGTGTCCAGGTTTTCCTGCTTGCACAGGTAGTCGGTGAGGATCCGGGTACCGGAGCCCTTCTGACGGTTCACATAGCGGATGCCTTCCCGGGCAATATCAGAGAACTTCTGGATGTTCAGGGGATTCCCCTTGGCCACCATCATGCCCTGCTGACGGCCTACGCAGCGGATCAGCTTCACGCCGCCCTTGGGGAAATACTTTTTCATAAAGGAAATGTTGTATTCACCGTTTTCGGTATTCAGCAGGTGACAGCCGGCGGCATGGGCTTCGCCCCGGCGCACGGCCATAATACCGCCCATGGAGCCAACGTGGGAGGAACTCATATATACATCGTTATTGGCGAGATGGAGCATATCGCCCAGTTCGTCCAGCAACGGGTCGTGGCTGCCGATGACCACCAGGGTATTTTCCAGCTTGTCCACAGGGCTGAGCAGGCGTACGTTGACTTCCGCGCCTGCCTCATAGCCTTCCAGACCCTGGGGAACTTCCAGAATGCCATCGGCCTTCATGAAGGAGGAAACAACGCCGCTGCCCCGGCTCAGGGGAGAAGCCATCAGTTTGCTTCCCACATAGCCCATACGGACACGGACGAATTCTTCGTATTTAAGGCCAGACACCACAGGTCGGGTCAGGGTTGCCCTGGCATACTGACGGGGGGCGGCGGGTGCTTTCAGCCAGTGGTCGATGAGGGGCTTTAAGAGCTCTTCGATGACAATGATGCCGGAAACGGGGTAGCCGGGAACGCCCAGAATGGGCTTGCTTCCCTGGCGACCCAGGATCGCAGGTTTGCCGGGCTTCATGGCAATGCCGTGATACAGCACTTCGCCCAGCTCCCGGATGACCTTTACGGAATAGTCCTCCCGACCGGCGGAAGAACCGGCGTTCAGAATCACCAGATCGCACTCCCCGGCAGCTTTGGCAACCATAGCCTTAATCTGATCAAATTTGTCGGGAACGATGGGGTAAACCTGCGCTTCCGCACCCCAGGAGCGAACCATGGCAGAGAAAATAGAGCCGTTGAACTCCAGGATATCGCCGGGCTTAGGGTCGGTGCAGGGAGGAATGATTTCATCGCCGGTGGGGATGATGCCCACCTTGGGCTTGCGGATCACTTCGATCTCCAGAATGCCGCCGGCGATCATGGCGCCGATGGCAGAGGGAGGAACGGTCATATGGGAAGCAAGGATCATTTCGCCTGCGCAGATATCCTCGCCAATCTGGCGGATGTGCTGCCAGGGTGCAGCGGAACCGTGGATGGTGATGGTGCCGTCGCCGTTCTTCACGATGTCCTCCACCATGATGACAGCATCGCAGCCATCGGGGATGGGATCGCCGGTGTCAAGCACGATATACTGACCGGGATTCAGGGTGATGGGGGTGGTTTCGGTGGCGCCGAAGGTGTCCTTTGCATTCACAGCCACTCCGTCCATGGCGCTGGCGGCATAGTGAGGAGCGCAGATGTGGGCATAGACTGCATGGGCGGTCACCCGTCCGCAGGCATCCCACACCGGGATCACTTCCGTCTTGGGACCGAAGCCATGGCTTTCCAGCAGCTTCAGATAATCCGCTCTTGCCTTGGCAAGGGGAATGTTGGTCAGATATTCAAATCCCATACTCTATCAATCTCCTTGAGAAACAGTTACTTGGATTTCCGCGTACTTGGGCAGGCCCTCGCAGTCCCGGTCGATGCAGAAATAGCCGTCTGCGCCTGCCAGGGTGGTGATCAGGCCGGATTTGCCCCGGATGGGGTAGGCGTACAGCTGGTCGTCCTTCTGCTCCAGGCGGCAGCAGTGATACTGCGCCCGACCATGGTTGGCGCTGACGCTTTCGGAAATTCTGGCGGTGATGGTGTAATTTGCCTGCTTTCTTCCCATCAGGCGGGACAGCAGAGGCAGGACAAACAGCTTAGTAATAAAGTAAGCCGCCACGGGATGGCCGGGCAGACCAACCAGGGGCTTGCAGCCTGCCTTGCCCAGAATGGTGGGCTTGCCGGGCTTGATGGCGATACCGTGGAGCAGGAGACTGCCCATGGATTCGATGATCCGGCAGGCGGCATCCTTGACACCCACGCTGCTGCCGCCGGAAAGCAGAACTGCGTCACATTCGGCAGCGGCTTTGGTTACCTTCTCGGAAAGAAGCGCTTCATTGTCAATGACAATGCCGTAATTGATGACGTTCACACCAAATGCACCGAGCATGGCTTCCAGCATGGGGCTGTTTACATCCCGCACCTGTCCGGGACCGGGGGCAGCCTCGGGGGGGACCAGCTCGTCGCCGGTGGAGATGACGCCAACGGTCAGCTTTTTGCGAACCGGCACCTGCACCCGGCCGATGGCCGCCAGGGCACCGATATCCTGAGAGGACAGCACTCTGCCTTTGTTCAGAATTACTTTACCGGGAAATACATCGTCACCCCGGAAGATCATGTTCTGCCCCGGCGCAGCGGATTTGGAAATGCCAATGGTGCCGTCGCCATAATCCTCGGTGTATTCCACCATTACCACACTGTCAGCACCTTTGGGCACGGCACCGCCGGTGGGAACTGCCACGCATTCTTCGGGATTAAGTTCAAATTCCGCGCCCTCGCCCATAAACACTTCGCCCTGAAGGGGCAAAATAGCGGGAATGGCATCGGTACAGCCGAAGGTATCCCTTGCCCGGACAGCGTAGCCGTCTACGGTGGAGCGGTCAAAGTCGGGAACATATTCCGTGGCGGCAATATCTTCTGAAAGCACGCGGCCCATGGCATCGCCAAGAGAAACCGGCTCCGCAGCCGCAATGGTTTCAAATTCACTTTCTATCAGAGCCAGAACTTCTTCCGGCGTTTTCACATGTAACATTTTAGACCTCCGTAATGACCTTGCCCAGGTCGCGGTAATCATTGCCCGAGAAATGGGCAATTTCCTTACGGAATGCGGGATCCTTCAGCACCTGCAGCAGCTTTTTCACCGCATCCGTTCCCATCATTTCTTTCTTGATCACAAAATCGAACCGCTCTTCCAGCAATGGGATAAAGTCCAGATTGTCGATCTGGCGGGAGATCCGCTCCGTGCCGATGGCGAGATCTGCCTCTCCAGCGGCGATGGCAGCCGCCATGGTCAGGTGGGATTTCATGATCTTGTCGTAGCCCCTGACTTTCGCGGCAGGAATACCCAACCGCTTCAGCTGGGTGTCCATCAAAATCCGGGAGGAGGAGCCAACCCGGCGGTTCAGCACCGTAATATCCTCACGGCTTAAGTCCGACCAGCCTTTAATGTTCTTGGGGTTTCCCTTCTGCACATAGAAGCCCTGGGTGCGGTAGCTCACATTCACCAGCACCGCCGGAACGCCGGGCATCAGGCTGCGGACGAAGGAGGTATTGTAGTCGTAGCCGTCAAACAGGTGGCAGGCCACAATATGAACATTGTCCTGGTACAGCGACAGCAGCCCTTCAAAGCTGCTTAAGTAGGTACGGGCGGCGTTGACACCTGCCAGCTGGAGGTAATTTGCCAGAATATCCAGCACCACATCCTGCCCGGAGATGATCAGCTCCGGGGCTTCGTCCTTTTCCGGGGTCAGCAAGGTGGAGTGGGTATCGATATTTTTCACGGGGCGGGTGGAATGCTCATGCCGGGACCGGGCAATGTAGGCATCCACATCGTCCTGGGTAAAGCGCACCTTTCTGCCGATCTTATAGGAATGGATCTCGCCCTTGCGGATCAGATCGTAGATGGTGGATTTGCTGACATGAAGAATGTCCGCCACTTCCTGTGTTGACAGGGATTTGTTCTGTGCCACAGCGTTCCCCTCCTGTTGCGCTCTTTTGACATTTACTGTTTTTTAATTATACCTCTTTCAAACAAATTGCACAAGACCAAATTGTATTATTTCGCATTCTTCCAGCTATTTTCACACATTCGCCATCATAGTGCATCAAAAGTTTCATGTGAATTGATGTGTTTTCATACAGTTTCACACATAAATATATCCCGGTGGTTGCGATTATTCTTTTTTCCTATATAATTAAAGTATCCAATAAGATGGTAAAGTCAATTTATCGAAAAACATAATTATTTGGAGGTAACTGCAATGGCATACGCATACTACGAAAAAATCGCCCGCATTAACCTGACCACCGGTACCATCACCGTTGAAAAGCTGGACACCGATCTGGCTAAGAAGTTCATCGGCGGCCGTGGTCTGGGCACCAAGATCGTCTATGACGAAGGCTGTGCAACCGCAGATCCCCTGGGTCCTGACAACAAGCTGGTCTACATCACTGGTCCTCTGACCGGCGCAGGCGCTCCTTCCTCCGGCCGTTACATGGTGGTCACCAAGTCTCCTCTGACCGGTATGATCGCTTGCTCCAACTCCGGCGGCATCTGGGGTGCCAAGCTGAAGTACGCCGGCTGGGATGCTCTGATCGTGGAAGGCGAAGCTCCCGAGTGGACCTACATCAACATCGTTGACGACAAGATCGAACTGTTGGATGCCCGCGAATACCTGGGCCTGTACTCCGAAGAACTGGACGACAAGCTGAAGGAAAAGCACGGCAAGGATTCTTCCGTTCTGTCCATCGGCATCGCCGGTGAGAAGAA
>JAZSLC010000027.1:0-12655 GCA_045535175.1 Faecousia sp.
GGCTGCAAAGCTGAACGGATTGAACATCCATGCCGAGACCGACTGCCGCAGCGAAAAGCTGGGCTACAAGATCCGCGAAGCACAGCTGCAGAAGATTCCCTATATGCTGGTCATCGGCGACCGGGATATGGAAAACGGCACCGTTTCCGTCCGTACCCGCAAGGGTGAGGACCTGGGTGCCATGACCCCCGATCAGTTCATCGCCAAGTGCCTGCTGGAGATCGCCACCAAGAGCAAAGAAGTCTAATCTCAGGAGCCGCCCAACCGGGCGGCTCTTTTGCCGCTTGAGTTGTGGGGAGAACTGTGCTACAATAACACAAAAACCGGGAGGTGAGATCCGTGCGGAAAAAGGATGTATTGCTTTGGAGTGCTGTGGCGCTGCTGACGCTGCTGGGCTTTGTGCTGCACCGGCTGGTGCTGGCGCTGAGTTTCAGCGGGCTGGTTTGCTACTGCCTGGCAGGGCTGATTGCCGGGCTGAAGCTTCTGGCGATCCTGGTGAAAAAGTTCGGAAAGCCGGCCCGAATGGTGCGCCGGGTGATTCTGGTGATTCTATGTGTTGGGTTTTTGATCCTTGGAATTACGGAGGGCTTGATCATCCATGCCAGCTTTGGGGACCCGGAGGAGCATTGCGACTACATCCTGGTGCTGGGCTGCATGGTTCGTCCCGACGGTCCCTCCCCATCACTGCAAAACCGCATCGATGCTGCCTTCGACTACCTGACGGCCCACCCGGATGCAGTCGCGGTGGTTTCCGGCGGGCAGGGGGCTGACGAGCCCATGACGGAGGCCCGGTGTATGTATGAGCATCTGGTGCAGATGGGCATCGACCCGGCACGGGTCTGGATGGAGGAGGAAGCGACCTCTACCTGGGGAAATCTCCACTATGCTCTGGAGCTGATCGAAAAGAACACCGGTACCCGGCCCCGGAAGCTGGGCATTGTATCCAGCGAGTACCATATGTTCCGGGCCAGCCTTTTTGCAAGAGAATTCGGCGTGGAGCCTGTGGGCATCCCCGCCCGGTCTACCGACATTCCCCAGGCCATCAACCACTTCATGCGGGAAGTGGCGGGGGTCTGGCACTATATCATTTTGGGAGGACAATATGATTGACCGAATTTATGCCGATTACGCATGGGAGAAGACGGCGGAGCTTTTGAGCATTGACTCTCCCACAGGCTTTACCGCCCGGGCGGCTGCCTGGGTCAGGGAGGCCTTTGAGACTCTGGGTTTCCCGGCGGTGATCACCGCAAAGGGCGGTGTGCTGGCGGACCTGGGCGGCGAGGATGAGGCTGACGGCCTGATGCTGGCGGCTCATACCGACACCCTGGGCTGCATGGTGGCGGAAGTGAAAGGCAACGGACGGCTGCGGCTTTCCAATCTGGGCGGCATGAGTGCCAACAACGGCGAAGCGGAAAATGTCCGGGTCTATACCCGCAGCGGCAAGGTCCTTGAGGGCACGCTGCAGCTGATCAATGCCTCCGTCCATGTAAATCCCGACTACGCCACCACCACCCGGAACTGGAATACCGTGGAAGTGGTGCTGGATGAGGATGTGAAGTCCGCCGCCGATGCCCGGGCTCTGGGCATTGAGGTGGGGGATGTTGTGTGCTTCGATCCCCGGACCCGCCGGACTGCTTCCGGCTATCTCAAGAGCCGGTTCCTGGACGACAAGCTGAGCGTGGGCATTTTGCTGGGCTTTGCCAAGTATCTGGCGGACCGGAAGATCACCCCCAAGCGCCGTACCTGGGTCCATGTGACGGTTTATGAAGAGGTGGGTCACGGCGGCTCCGGCTCTGTGCCGGCAGGGGTTACTGAGGCCATTTCCGTGGATATGGGCTGCGTGGGCATGGGCCTGCAGTGCAGTGAACGGCAGGTGAGCATCTGCGCCAAGGATTCCGGCGGTCCTTACAGCTATGAAGTGGTTGGGAAGCTCATTGAAGCGGCCAAAAAGACCGGGGCAGACTATGCGGTGGATGTTTATCCCATGTATGGCTCCGATGTGGAGGCCACCCTGCGGTCTGGCCATGACATCCGCCACGGTCTCATCGGATCCGGCGTCTACGCCAGCCACGGCTACGAGCGCAGCCATATTGACGGCGTGTATAACAGCCTTTTGGTGCTGGAAGGTTATCTGGAGATTTAATGCCATGACCTGTACCGATCTGATTTTTGACCTTTACGGTACATTGGTGGACATCCATACGGAGGAGAATGCTCCTGTGTGGGAAAAGACGGCCCTCTATTTCGGATATTACGGTGCCCATTATGAGCCGGGGGAGCTGGAGCGGGCTTTTCGGAGGGCCATGGCAGCCCGGGAGGCACAGGCAGGGCAGAGCTATGAGTGCTTCCCGGATATCCCCTGTGATGAGGTATTCGCGGAGCTGTTTCGGAACCGGGGAGTGGACCGGGAAGCGGACCGCCTGGGGGTCCAGGCAGCCCAGCTGTTCCGGATCACTTCCACCGAATACATCCGCCGCTATCCCTATGTGGTGGAGGCTCTGCAGCAGCTGCGGGCCCAGGGGTACCGGCTTTGGCTGCTGAGCAACGCCCAGCGGGTCTTTACGGAGTATGAGATGCGGCATCTTCAGATGGAGGACCTGTTTGACGGGGTCTACATTTCCTCGGATTATGGCTGCCGGAAGCCGGATGCCCGGTTTTTGGGGGCATTGCTCCGGGAGCAGAATCTGGACCCGGCAACGTGCCTGATGATCGGCAATGACCGCAGTACCGACATTGCCGGTGCGCAGAATCTGGGCCTTGCCACACTCTATCTGCACACGCAGCTGACCCCTGCAGATCAGGCGCCGGCGGACCCGGCCCTTTTGCCGGGAAAAGCCCCTGCCGGGTGCCGCCATTTTGAATATGAAGGGGATAACTGGGAGGAACTGGCCCGGTTGATCCCTCTGATCCGGTGAATCGTCCGCTCCTGCGTTTTTGCAGGAGCGGGTTTTTTTACGGATCCAGCAGCTGGTTCAGCTTCAGCTGCTGGGCCATTTCTTCGGGGGTGTAGCGGGGCCGCAGGTCCACCAGATGCCGGTTCTTCCGGTAGTAGTCCTGCTCCCAGGGTTCCAGTTTTTTGCCGGTCTGCAGCTTGGTGCGGATGGAGATCAGGGTGGACAGCTGGCCTTCCCCGATGGCATGGAAGTAGGAAAGGAAGGTCCACCAGTGCAGGTAGGGCAGGCTGCGGATTTCGGTGCCGGCGGCCCGGTTTACCTCTGCCAGAATGAACCGGCTGTCCTGCTCCCAATCCAGCACCTTGGGGCCGGGCCGGTCCTGGGGGTCGCAGCAGGTGATGAAGTCCACCATGCAGTCCATGGCCTCCCGCAGATGCTCCTTGGGGATGGTTCCCTCAAAAAACAGCTTTACCGCAATGTACCAGCGGATGGGCTCCGGTTCGCTTGTGTCGTTCAGGTGCCGGAAAATTCCCAGAATGTCCCGGTAGTCGGTACGGATGGGGTATTCGATGCCCCCCACAGTGGCTTTTACAGGCAGTTCCCAGGGATTCATTGGCTGACACCTCCCTGATTTGCCCGGCGGGCGTTGGCCTGGGCAAGGGCGTCATCGGCCTTTGCGGCGGCGTAGGCTTCGGCACCCTCCACCAAAATGGGCTGCAGGCACTGCAGCAGGTTGGTGATGACCCGCTGGCCGTTTCCGGCCACGGCCAGAAGATTGATGTCCCTGAGGATTTGATGGAAGTCGTTCTCCCCTCCGAAAATCTCCGTCAGAAGGGATTTGAGGGCCTTGTCCGTTTCGCCCATGATTTCCAGCATGGCGGCGGTGCGGTTTTCGGGGGTGTCGGTGGTCTGAAGCTTCCCGAACCGGGCGGTAAGCTCCCTTTCCAGGGCGGTAACCTTGTCGGCTCCCTGGAGGAAGCGCATAAACAGGTTGGGGTCGCTGGGGTTGAACCGAAGAATGGCGCCGCCGTTGATGCGGTATTCCCGGGTTCCGGTGTCAAATACAATGTTTTCCATAATGGTTCTCCTTTTCAGGTAATATATTGGGGCGCGGCTGCGCCCGGGGTCATGGGGTTTCCAATGCGCAGTGTCGGGCCACCCGGCGGACGAATTCTCCGTGCCAGCGTTTGGCGGTGATTTCGGAAATGCCCAGGTGCTCTGCGGCGGATTTGGCGGTGAGCCGGCGGTCGGCCCAGTACATCAGGTGGATCAGCTTCTGCTTTCGGCTGCCGCCGGGGGATGCGGCCGTTTCGGCCAGGGCAGATTCCACGGCGTCCAGGGCTTTTTGGTCCTCGGGGCTCATCCGGTTTATGGGGAGGGCCTGGATGGTGCGGCCGGTGCTGCTTTCCACCAGGGTGATGGGCGGACCGGTCCGGCTGCGGATTTGCTTCAGGGTGGGGTAGTCCCGGATCATGTTGCGGACATAGCCCCACCAGCGCTTTCTGGGTTTGGACATGGCATCAACTCCTTGATCGATCGTTTGTTCGTATTATAAAAGGAGAGCTGTCCGAATTATTGGACAGTATCGAAAAGCGCAAAAAAATACCTCCCAAAGGAATGGGAAGTTCCTTTGGGAGGTTTGGGTTTGCTTGGAGGGTTACACAGTGGGATTCAGGTGGCGCTGCTGGGCGGTTTTGACCTTGCGGATCATTTGGATGCAGATGGGAATGGCCAGGGCCAGGGTCAGCACGTCCGCCACAGCCTGGACAGAAGCGATGCCTTCGGCACCGAACAGCCGGGCCAGAGGGAACAGAATGGGGATCATACAGGTACCCTGCCGGGCAGTGGCCAGCAGGAAGGCTCCCTTGGCGTTGCCAAGGCCGGAGCAGAACATATTGATCACTGCCACCCAGGCGTGAATGGGCAGGGCCACACACTGCAAAATGATGCTCAGGCCGCCGATGCGCCGCATTTCCGCATCGGTTCCGGCAAAGAGGACGATGATTTTATCCGCCAGCACACCGATCACCACACCCATAATGACGCCGCCGATGACCGCTACCCTGGAGGCGAATTTCTGGCTCCCCAGAACCCGGTCATAACGCTTGGCGCCCCAGTTGAAGCCGGCCACCGGCTGGAAGCCGGAGCCGAAGCCCAGGATGATGCTGAAGGGGAACATCATAATCTTGGTGGTGACGCCGATGGCTGCCAGCACTGCGTCGGAAATGTCGCCGGCCATGTTGTTCAGCAGAATGCCTGCCACCACGGCAAGGCCCGAGCGGAACATGGAAGAGGAGCCTACGCTGACAATCTCGCCGACGATGTCTTTGCAGAAGTGGAAATTCCGGATGGACAGCCGCAGCAGGCTGCGCCGGATCAGGTAGGGGAGGATCAGAATGATGAAGCTCACCACCTTGGAAATGGCGGTGGCCAGGGAGGCACCGGCCACGCCCATGGCGGGCAGCCCAAAGTAGCCGAAGATGAAAATAGGGTCCAGAACGCAGTTGAGTACGCCGCCGATGCCCATGCCGATCATGGAAAGGGTGGCGCTGCCTTCGCTGCGCAGGCACTGGTTCATAACAAAGTTGCAGGCCATGAAGGGAGCTGCCATCAGCACATAGGTGGCGTAGTCGATGGAGTATTGCTCGCAATCGGGGGTGGCACCCAGGAGCCGGACCATGGGGGTCATAAAGAGGGTGCCGAAAACCAGAAGGGTGGCACCGATGCCCAGGGCCAGGAAGAAGGCGGTGGAGAGGACCTTGCTGGCTTTTTGGTCCTGACCGCTGCCCAGAAGCCGGGCGATGTAGCTGTTGGCGCCCAGGGCCAGCATGGAGCCGCACATCATAATCAGCTGGTCCAGAGAGGAGTTGACACTCACTGCCGCCGTGGCGGAGGTGCCCAGGGAACTGACAAAATAGGTGTCGGCCAGGGAGTAGATGGAGTTAATCAGAAAGGCCACGATGGTGGGCACCGCCATTTTGAACACCAGCCGGGGGATGGGTTCGGTGAGCATCATGGTGCGCCGCTGCTGCTGACTCATGGCGCTTTTAGGCATAGCAAATCACCTCATAATTGATTCATTACGCATAATATACCACATTTTGGGGAATAATCAAGAAGCCCGCCGGAAAAAACGGCGGGCTTGGTGGTTTATATGGAGCGGGTCCATTCGGTGATCAGGAAGCCGGGGATCATCCACAGCACCTGGTAAAGGAGCATATTCACGGGGGTCAGCAGCTCTGTTTCACCCAGCACTGCCAGAATGCCGATGGCGGCAAGGCCGGCAAGGCCGCCCAGCAGATGGATCACCAGACCCAGCCGGGAGGCGGTCTTAAGGGCGCGGGCGCCGGTGACGGCATAGGCATAGGGGGCAAGACCGTCGGTGGTAACCAGGGCCAGCACTGCGGCCTCTTCGTCACAGGTGCGCGCTGCCAGCTCTTCCCGCACGGCGTGTTCCGGGAACAGCATCCGCCGGGTGCTGATACCGAACCGGCTCCGGAGGAAGGATTCGGTGAGCATAAAGTCGCCGGTGGTCAGCAGGGGACGCAGACCCCGGTAAGCGGTCAGGGTGGTAAGGCCTGCGGCAGCGGACTTGTTCTTGCCGAAGCTCACGGCAAAAACACCGCACAGCTGGCCGTCCACGGATACATAGACCGCCTGGCTGACCATGGTGCCCTCGGGGATTTCCACGCCCATGTCCTCCAGGAAGGCTTGGCAGCCCACCAGCACCGGCTCGCCGTCCACGATACCGCCCACACCGCCGTTGCCGTAGCGGCGCAGCTTGGTGACCGGCAGGGCCCGGCCGTTGCGGCTTTGCAGCAGCTGGGTGAATACCCCTGCCAGGCCGCTGCCGGAGGCGCAGATCACAGCGGTGGCATACTCCACCACCTGGTCGGTGTTGCGCTTGCTGTAAAACTTCACGCCGTTGAGCTTGCAGGAACCCACGGGGAACAGATCCTCATAGGTAAGGGGGAAGATCATCTTCCGGCGCAGCTTGTCCACCTGCTCCCAGCCGCACAGTACGGTGCCCAGCTTGTGGAGCCGCCGTTCCAGAATGGCCATGGGCCGGCTGGAGGAGATGAAGAAGGTGGCGGGCACTGCCAGCAGCAGGGATGCGGAGAAGACCTGCAGTGCAAAGGGCAGGTCCTGATGGAGCCCACCGGCGGCAACGGCGCAGCCTGCACCGGCCACCAGGGCAAAAATGCCGTAAACGGACTGGACCTTGTCGCACAGGGAGGGGGCGTCATAGTGGTCCATGAAGTCCTCCACCTGTCCCTCGCCCCGGAGCATTCCGGCGGTGCCGTCGTGGTAGTCTTTGCACCGGCTGATGCTGCCCAGGCGGATGGCCTTGCGCATGGTGTCCATCTGGCCCATTTCGGTGCTGCGCCGGTGATAGGCGCTCCAGAGGGACATGGTGACCTGCAGGGTAAAGGCGGCGCAGCAGGGGATGCGCTGCTGCTGCAGGCAGAAGACGCCGTCCACCATGGAGGCCAGGAAGCTGAACACCAGCAGGGTGTTCAGGGTGAAGCGGCCCTTAAACAGGTCTGTTACGCCGTCCATCAGCTGATAGCTGCCCAAAGTGGCGCTGATGAGGATGGCAAACAGCTGGCCGAAGACCATGAACCGCTGCCGCTCCGGGCCGATGTGGCCCAGTTCATAGAGGAAGGTGGCGGTGCAGGACAGGGCGGCCACCACGAAGCTCAGGAAGATGGCGGTCTGCAGCTTGCTGAAGCCCAGTTCCCCCAGTTCGTAGTAGCGCTTTTCGGGACCGGCCACCAGCTTGCGCTTCAGTTCCCGGAGTCGGGACCGGGGATGGGGAATCACCCGGGGCTGAGGGGGAATGTACTCCCCCATGGGCTGGTCGTACTTGGGTTCCCAGCCCTCGGAGAAGGGCTCGGCTTCTTCGTCATCCTCTTCTTCCGCTGTCACAGGGGCGGGGGTTTCCTCTTCTTCATCCTCTTCACCGCCTACGGGGGTGAAACGGATGGTGTCGCCCTCGGTGTCAGCAGCTTCGGCACCGATGCCGGCACCCAGGTCGATGGTGTCGCCGCTGACGGGGGCTTTGGGGGTTACGCTGCCGGGCAGGTCCAGGGGAATGGTGTCCCCGGTGACTTCCGGGGTGTTGTTCTTCTTCTGGGGGATGTGCACCGTGATGGTGTCACTTTCGGGATGCTCCGGGGCCGGAGCGGAATCGCCGGATTCCTCCGCATCTTCGGGATGGTCGGAGAATTCCCGCATAATGGATTCCAGGTCAAATTCTTCTTCGCCACCCGGGACGACAGGGTTCTGACCGGCTCCATCGGTGCCGGGAGCCTGGTCTTCAGGCCCGCCGGGGATGCCTTGGGTTTTGTCTTCCATAGGTTACCTCCCACTTAGCTCTGACGCTGGCGGACGGCCTCGTAAAGAAGAATGGATGCCGCCGCAGAGGCGTTCAGAGAAGAGATTTTGCCCTTCATGGGGATGTGAACGGTGACGTCGCATTTCTCCCGGACCAGGCGGCTCATGCCGTCGCCCTCGGAGCCGATGACAATGGCGGTGGGGCCCGTCAGGTCGGCCTGGTACATGGGAATGGAGCCTTCGGCAGCGGTGCCGAAGATCCAGACGCCCTGCTTTTTCAGTTCCTCGATGGTGGCGCTGATGTTGGTGACCCGGGCCACCTTCATGTATTCCACGGCACCCGCAGAGGCCTTGGCCACCACGGCGGTGAGGCCCACGCTGCGGCGTTTGGGAATGATGACGCCGTGGGCACCGGCACATTCGGCGGTGCGGAGGATGGCGCCCAGGTTATGGGGGTCGGACAGTTCGTCGCAGATGACGATCAGGGGCGTTTCGCCCCGGCTGGCGGCCTCTTCCAGAATGTCCTCCACGGAGAAATAGCTTCTGGCTGCCACCAGTGCAATAACACCCTGGTGGGAATGGGTGGTGCTCATCTGGTCCAGCTTCCGGCGGTCCACGGGAACCACCACGGCCCCGGCTTCCTTGGCCTGGGCGGCCAGACGCTGGAGGCCCCGGTCGGTTTCGCCGGCGGCAATAAAGACTTTGTCAATGGTGCGCCCGCTGCGCAGGGCTTCGGTCAGGGCGTTGCGGCCTTCGATCTGGCCCTCGTTGCCCTCCGGGTTTTCGGAAGCAAAGCCCCGGCGGCTGTCGGTGGGGGTGGGGAATTTGCGGTCTTTGCGTTCTTTCATGTGATTACACTCCAAATCGGTGCCCGAAGGCATATTTTCTTCATTATATCAAAAAACACCCACCGGGGCAACAAATATTTTTTCACGTCCCGGCAATTCACAGAAAGTTTACCGCAAATTACAGAAAGATTCATTGCCTACCGGGAAAAAATATGCTATGATGTGGAAAAGCAATCGGGAATCCTTTCTCAGGAGGTAAGAAAATGGATCAAAACCCCAACAACCGTCCCACGGGCCCCAATGAGGGCGGCGAAAAGCGCCCCAACCGCAGCCTGTGGATGTCCTTCGTGGTTTCCGCGGCGATGCTCTTGCTGTTCCTGTTTGTGTTCAACGCCATCAGAGACAGCCAGTACAAGCAGGAAACCTACTCCCATTTCCGGGATCTGCTGGAAGCCGATCAACTGGCCGAGGTGGAGCTGCGCGTTGACCGGATCATTTACATGACCAAAGAAGAGGCCAGGAAGCCCGCTGAAGAACAGCAGGCCTTCTTTACGGGCCTCCCCTTCGGTGATCACCTGGCCCTGGCCGGGGAGCTGGATGCCATGGGCGTGAAGGTCAATGAGCCCATCGTGGAGGATAACTCCTGGATCATCAGCATTCTGGTCTATGTGCTGATGTTTGCGGCGCTCTTCTTTATGATGCGCATGATCACCAAGCGCATGAGCGGTGACGGCATCACCGGCGGCTTCGGCAGCAGCAAGGTCAAGGTCTACATGGAAAAGCAGACCGGCGTCACCTTTAAGGATGTGGCAGGCCAGGACGAGGCAAAGGAGTCTTTGATGGAGATCATCGACTTCCTCCACAACCCCCAGAAATACGCGGAAATCGGTGCCAAGCTGCCCAAGGGCGTGCTGCTGGTGGGCTCTCCCGGTACCGGCAAGACCCTGATCGCCAAGGCGGTGGCCGGTGAGGCGGGGGTGCCCTTCTTCTCCATTTCCGGCTCCAGCTTTGACGATATATTCGTGGGCGTGGGTGCCAGCCGTGTGCGGGACCTGTTCCAGCAGGCCACCAAAGTGGCTCCCAGCATTATTTTCATCGACGAGATCGACGCGGTGGGCCGCAGCCGTGATGCCAAGTATGCGTCCAACGACCAGACCCTGAATCAGCTGCTGGGTGAGATCGATGGCTTCGATTCCACCAAGGGCGTGGTGATCCTGGCAGCTACCAACCGGCCCGAGATCCTGGATAAGGCCCTGCTGCGTCCCGGCCGTTTTGACCGCCGGGTCATCGTGGACCGTCCCAACCTCCAGGGCCGTCTGGAGACTTTGAAGGTTCATACCCGCAAGATTAAGCTGTCGGAGGACGTGGATCTGCAGAAGATTGCCCAGGCCACTGCCGGCGCCGTAGGTGCGGACCTGGCAAACCTGGTGAACGAAGCTGCCCTCCGGGCTGTGCGCATGGGCCGCAAGACCGTGTGCCAGGAAGACCTGCTGGTTTCCTTTGAGACGGTCATCGCCGGTACCGAGAAGAAGAACACGGTGCTGACCGATACCGAAAAACGGTTGGTTGCTTACCATGAGGTGGGCCATGCCCTGGTGGCGGCGCTGCAGAAGCACGCCACGCCCGTCTCCAAGATCACCATCGTACCCCATACTACCGGCGCGCTGGGCTACACCATGTATATGCCCGAGGAGGAAAAGTTCCTCTCCACCAAGGATGAGCTGCTGGTGGACCTGCGGTCTACTTTGGCAGGCCGTGCTGCGGAGCAGGTGGTGTTCGGTGTTCAGACCACCGGCGCCCACAACGATATTCAGAAGGCCACTGCCCTAGCCCGGAATATGATCGCCCAGTATGGCATGAGCGAGGAGTTTGGCCTGGTGGCCCTGGCAAAGGTGGAACATCAGTACCTGGAGGGTCAGAGCTACCTGGATTGCTCTGAGGATACCGCCAGCCGGCTGGATCGGGCCGTTCAGGCTTTGCTGAAGCAGTGCTACGAGGATGCGGTGCGGATCCTGAAGGATAACCGGGAACTGCTGGACGAGATTGCTGCCTTCCTGCTGGCCAAGGAAACCATCACCGGCGAGGAACTGATGGCCTATGTGAATCCTCCCGCCGGGGAAGCCCCCGCCGAAACCGAATAATCACCCGTCCGGCACCCGAAACCAGGTGCCGGACGTTTTTTATGATTGAAAAACCGGAGGATTCGTTGTAAAATGGGGAAAAACCTAATGGAGGTACTTTCTATGAATGCCAGTCAAATTATGAAAATCTTTGAAGATCCCGCCTATGTGCGCATGGGCGGCAGCGCCGAGGAACTGCGCTGTGCCGAGTATCTGGCAGCCAAGTGCGCCGAGCTGGGCCTGGAGGCCACCGTTACCCCCTTCGATGTGGACATGGCCACCATGCAGGAGGCCGTGCTGACGGTGGACGGGGTGGAGATTCCCTGCAAGGGCTACCTGTGTGCCGGCAGCGCAGAAATTGAAGCACCTTTCTACTACCTGACCGACCGGACCCGCCAGTCCCTGGCCCATTGCAAGGGAAAGATCGTCATGGTGGACGGATACCTGGGCTACTGGATCTACCGGGACCTGCTGGAAAACGGCGCTGTGGGCTTCATTACTTATGACGGCAACGTCAACTATACCGACCGGGACATCGACCAGCGGGAGCTGCGCAGCTACGTCAGCAAGGGCGAGAAGATCCCCGGCGTCAACATCAACGCCAAGGATGCGGTGGCTCTGATCGCAAAGGGCGCTTCCACCGCCCGTATCGTGCTGCGCCAGGAAGAGTACACCGGCCAGTCCCACAATGTGATTGCGGAACTGCCCGGCGAAAACGGAAAGTGGATCGTGCTGACGGCCCACTATGACTCCACTTCTCTTTCCCAGGGTGCTTATGACAATATGTCCGGCGCTGTGGGTCTGCTGGGTATTGCGGAGTATTTCCGGAACCGGCCCCACCGCTACGGCCTGCGGTTTGTCTGGTGCGGCAGCGAGGAGCGGGGCCTGCTGGGCTCCAAGGCCTATACCGCAGCCAATGAAGAGGCCCTGAAGGACATCGCTTTGAACATCAACCTGGATATGATCGGCTGCATCATGGGCAAGTTCATTGCCTGCTGCACCACTGAGGAAGCCCTGGTGACCTATATCAACTACATGGGCGCCGAGCTGGGCTGGGGCATCAGCGTCAAGCAGGATGTCTACTCCAGCGACTCCACCCCCTTTGCCGATCAGGGTGTGCCTGCGGTGTCCTTTGCCCGGATTGCACCTCCCAACACCGGCACCATCCACAACAGCTATGACACCATGGCCCTGATGAGTGGGGAGCAGATGGTGAAGGATATCGAATTCCTCTGCGCCTTCACCGGCCGGATGGCCAACGCCGTCCTGTGCCCCGTGGACCGCACCATCCCCGGCAACATGAAAGACAAGCTGGATATCTACCTTTGCAGAAAGAAGCCCAACTAAACACAAACCGCCGGGACAAAAGTCCCGGCGATTCCATTTTATGAGAAAGAATCAATGCCAAATTGGGAAAACCCGGAAACGCAGCAGTAGGGGCGGTCTCTGACCGCCCGGGTATCCGGAGGGGGCAGGTGGATCAGAACCGGAACGTGGCGGGCGACCGAAGGTCGCC
>JAZSLC010000042.1:0-3929 GCA_045535175.1 Faecousia sp.
GCCGTCGGAGGTGCGGATGGCCAGGTTCCGCTCCGAGAAGGTTTCCAGTGCCCGCTCCAGAGGAGCAAAGGGCAGCAGGTACTTGTTTTCGTATTCTTCCCCCTGGATGCCGTAGGTGGTACGCAGCCGGGTCATCAGGTATTCGGCGGCCCGTTCCCGCTGGGGCACTTCCTCCACCTCTGCTACCACGGTTTTCTGGTCCCGGATGCCCCGGACATAGGCGGCCAGGTCCCGGACCATGGTAAACCGCTTTCCGGCAAAGTCGGAGCTGGCGGAGGGGCCGAAGCCCAGATACTCGCCGCCCAGCCAGTATTTCAGGTTGTGGCGGGACTGGAGGCCCTTTTTGGCGAAATTGGAAATTTCGTACTGGCGGTAGCCTTTGCTGCGCAGAATCTGCACCGCAGACAGGTACATATCCGCCTGGATGTCGTCATTGGGGATGCCGGCGATGTCCTTGTATTGGTAGAGAGGAGTGCCCTCCTCCACCTTCAGGGCGTAGCAGCTCATGTGGTCGGGGTTCAGGGACAGGACCCGGCGCAGGGTGTTTTCCCACTGCTCGATGGTCTGGCCCGGCAGCCCGTACATCAGGTCCAGTGACAGGTTCCGGAAGCCCGCTTTGCGGATCCGCTCCACGGCACTCACTGCCTGGGCGTAGTTGTGGGGACGGCCCAGCCGCTTCAGCAGCTCATTGTCGTCGGTCTGGATGCCCAGACTCACCCGGTTGAAGCCTTCAGACCGCAGGCGGCGCAGCAGCTTGTCGGAAACCGAGTCGGGATTGGCCTCAAAGGTGATTTCCGCATCGTTCGTGACCTTAAAGGCCATCCGGATGGCGGCAAGAATGGAGGCCATGCCGTCGGCACCGAAGAAACTGGGGGTGCCACCGCCGAAATAGATGGTACCCACCTGGTGGTTGGGGGCAAGCTTGCCTGCCTCCCGGATATGCTGGCGCATGGCCTGGATATAGGCGTCCATCACCTGGTCGTTACTGGTGGTTTCGGAATAGAAGTCGCAGTACTGGCACTTGCTGCGGCAGAAGGGAACGTGAATATAGATTCCCAGGGGGATTCTTTCTTTTTTTGCAAATAAAGCCATGGAAAACCTCCGTTATGGGGAAAATCAATCTTCGTCCAGCTTGAGCACCGCCATAAAGGCCTCGCTGGGAACGGATACGGTACCGAAGGTACGCATCCGCTTCTTGCCTTCCTTCTGCTTTTCCAGCAGCTTCTTCTTACGGGTGATGTCGCCGCCGTAGCACTTGGCCAGCACGTCCTTGCGCAGGGCCTTGATGGTTTCGCGGGCGATGATCTTGCCGCCGATGGCAGCCTGGATGGGAATTTCAAACTGGGCTCTGGGGATGTTCTCCTTCAGCTTTTCGCAGATCTTTCTGGCCCGGGGATAGGCGTTATCCGCAAAGAGGATGAAGCTCAGGGCGTCCACCACTTCGCCGTTCAGGAGAATGTCCAGCTTCACCAGCCGGCTGGGCCGGTAGCCGATGAGCTCGTAGTCCAAGGAGCCGTAGCCCCGGGTCCGGGACTTGAGGGCATCGAAGAAGTCGTAAATGATCTCGTTCAGGGGCATCTCATAGTGCAGCTCCACCCGGTTGGCGTCCAGGTAGACCATGTCCCTGAACTCGCCCCGGCGCTGCTGGGCCAGTTCCATGATGTTGCCCACATATTCCTGGGGAGCAATCAGGTTTACCTTGGCAAAGGGTTCCTCTGCCAGCTGGATTTCCATGGGATCCGGGTAATCCAGGGGGGTGTAAACCATCAGTACCTCGCCGGTGTTTTTGGTGATGCGGTAAACAACGTTGGGGGCGGTGGTGATCAGGTCCAGGTTATATTCCCGTTCCAGCCGCTCCTGGATGATCTCCATGTGCAGCAGACCCAGGAAGCCGCAGCGGAAACCGAAGCCCAGGGCAATGGAGCTTTCCAGCTCATAGCTCATGGAGGCATCGTTCAGCTTCAGCTTTTCCAGGGCTTCCCGCAGGTCCTGGTACTTGGCGCCGTCGGCGGGGTACACGCCGGAGAACACCATGGGCTGCACCGGCCGGTAGCCGGGCAGAGGTTCGGAAGCGCCGTTTTCCACCGTGGTGATGGTGTCGCCCACCTGGGTGTCAGCTACGGTTTTGATGGAGGCGGTGATGTAACCAACCTCACCGGCACCCAAAGCATCCCGGGGAACCAGACCCTGGGGGCTCATGGTGCCCACCTCCACCACCTTATATACGGCGCCGGTGGCCATCATTTTGATATCCTGGCCGGCACGGACAGTGCCCTGCTTGATGCGGGTGTAGACGATGACACCCCGGTAGGAGTCGTACTGGCTGTCAAAAATCAGGGCCTGCAGGGGTGCGTTCCGGTCCCCGGCGGGGGAAGGCACATCCCGGACGATCATTTCCAGGACAGAATGGATGTTGATGCCGTTTTTGGCGGAAATTTCCGGGGAGTCCTCGGCGGGGATGCCGATGATGTCCTCTACTTCAGCCTTCACTTCCGCGGGACGGGCGGAAGGCAGATCAATCTTGTTGATGACAGGCAGCACTTCCAGACCTGCGTCAATGGCCAGATACGTGTTGGCCAGGGTCTGGGCCTCCACGCCCTGGGAAGCGTCCACCACCAGAATGGCGCCCTCACAGGCAGCCAGACTCCGGGACACTTCGTAGTTAAAGTCCACGTGGCCGGGGGTGTCGATCAGGTTCAGAGCGTAAGTTTCCCCGTCGTCGGCGGTATAGGTCAGCTGGACGGCGGTGGCTTTGATGGTGATGCCCCGCTCCCGCTCCAGTTCCATGGAGTCCAGCATCTGCTCGGCCCGGATGCGCTGGTCGATGGCGTTGCACTCTTCCAGCAGACGGTCCGCCAGGGTGGACTTGCCGTGGTCAATATGGGCGATAATGGAGAAGTTTCTGATTTTGGAAAGGTCGGTCATAGATGTTACCTCCGCCGGGCAGGCGATATTTCTTCATTTTATTCAATTATAACGAATCTTTGGCAAAAAGTAAACCGTATGTTTTCGGGAATTCCGGGGCAAAATGTCTTCCGGGGGCGAAAAAACCGCCGGAACATGAAAAAAATCCAAAAATCTTTCGAAATAACCCTTGCCAAAATCCGAATTTCGCTATATAGTCTAACAGCTTGAAGATCAGAAACCCGACGGATAAGAAAGAGGAGCGTTTGCATGAGTACACCTAAGAAGAACGGCAAGCCCGGTATGGAAGCAGCCCAGGCTGAACTGAAGCGCCTGATCGAACAGGGCCGCAAGGATGGCGTCATTCGCCAGGCGGATCTGGACGCGGTGCTGAAGAAGATGGAACTGCCCGCAGAGAAGGTCACCGAAATCTATGACGGCATTGAGGCCATGAACATCCAGATCCTGGGCGAGGAAATGGAAATCGACCTGGACGTGGACGGCGATGTGGACCTGCTGGACGGTCTTGAGGACGAGGTGGACCTGTCCGGTCTGGAAGACGAAGAGCTGGTGGACCCCGTGGACCTGGCGGCGGAGTACAATCTGGATGACCCGGTTCGTATGTACCTGAAGGAAATCGGCCAGATCAAGCTGCTGAGCGCCGAAGAGGAAGTGGAACTGGCAAAGCGGGTTGCCGAAGGCGACCAGGAGGCCAAGAACAAGCTGACGGAAGCCAACCTGCGTCTGGTGGTTTCCATCGCCAAGAAGTATTCCGGCCGCGGCCTGCACATTCTGGACCTGATCCAGGAGGGCAATACCGGTCTGATCCGGGCCGTGGACAAGTTTGACTGGACAAAGGGAAACAAGTTCTCTACATATGCCACCTGGTGGATCCGTCAGGCCATCACCCGCGCCATCGCGGATCAGGCCCGTACCATCCGCGTGCCGGTGCATATGGTGGAGGTTATCAACAAGGCCACCCGCTGCAACCGGAAGCTGGTGCAGGAGCTGGGCCGTGAGCCCAC
>JAZSLC010000202.1:0-12888 GCA_045535175.1 Faecousia sp.
CTCAATTTCCTGGAAGTCGTAAAACAAGGGAAACTTCCCGGGAAAGTGCTGAACCACTTATCTGTTTTTGGCATTCCCCCTGCGAAGGCAACCTATGTCTGCTGTTTGAACAGCGATCCGAAAAAGCCTTTGTACCAGTTCAGTTATCGAATCGCCGGAAGCATTCTGAAAGACAATACGCCAACCACAGCAGAAGACGTCTGTTTCTGCCATGAAACATATCCGTACGGCGCACCGGATTTCCCGGAGCCCCATTTTGACATCGAGTTTTATGCCGAATTGGCATGGGTTATAGACGAAACAGCGCAGTGACATCCGTGTGCTGCCCAGGTAATTGGTCTGCACACCGATTCAGACCCCTTCCCCATCGTCGCAGTATCACCACATGATGGGCTCTGCACAGATACCGGACCAGAATGTAGGCCTCGTTGGATCCGCAAATGAGAAAAACAGCACTTTTCCATTTGCTTCCTGGGGCTTTTCTGTTATAATATACCCAAACACCAAATGGGGGTCAGGTTTATGGACAGTTTATACACCACAAGCATTGCCACCGATTCCGGTCCAAAGAGAATCGAGGTTTATTGCTGCGATGTAACGCAGTTTGACGAGCAGATCGACATATTAACAACCTCTGCCTTTCAGGGCTCCTATGCGCCCACACCCCGCACCGTATTCAAGGCATTGCACGATACCGGCATCTCTGTTCGCGACCTGGCCGAGCATCCTTTGATCGATCTGAGAAAGCCCTGCCACACCTGGCTTTCTGCCCAGGTTTCCCCGGAAGCCAGCCACATTCGACGAATCGGCTGTATCGAGATGCTGAACGGTTTCCGTTCCGGTTTCACCCCGGAGGAGCTGGAGCAAACCCTGATCAATTCCTTCCGGGCCTATTTTCATATGCTGGACATTGCCGCAATTTACGATGTGAAAATGGAAACCGTGGCGCTGCCCCTGCTGGGAAGCGGCTCTCAGCACATTGAGGGCAATCTGATCCTCATTCCGCTGCTGAACGAATGCATCTCCTTCCTGAAACGGAACCAGGGGGTCAAGCGCATTTGCTTCATTGAAATCAATGAACGAAAAGCGGCACTGATCGCAAACTTCATTCAGCAGTCACACAGCATTGCCCTTTTGTCCGGTACATCTTCTCCCGTTCCCCCCAGCAGGCCCAAGGCCTCGGCTTTCATCAGCTACGCCTCCGGCGACAAGAACATTGCCGACAACCTCTGCTTCAAGCTGGAGCAGCAGGGCGTGGCTGTTTGGTATGCCCCCCGGGATGTGCAGGGGCCTTACGCCCAGGCCATTGTAAAGGCCATCGACCGGTGCACACATTTTATCGTGATCCTCAGCCAAAACAGCATGGGCTCGGAGCACGTCCTTAACGAGATCGACCTGGCGTTCCAGAACCTCCCCAACAAGATCAAATTCAAGCCCCTGCGGGTAGACCACTCCCTCTTTACCCCGGCCTTTAAGTATTACCTGTCCAGACAGCACTGGATGGACGCCACCGTTCCCCCGCTGGAAAAACGTCTGAACGAATTTGTAGACAGCTTCCTGGCGGATCTTTGACCAAATAATGAGGTGCTTTCCAATGAGAATTATCAGACAAGAAACCAGTGAAAACATTTTTCCCTACATCGCATACATCCCCGATGAAATCAGCAGCCATCCGGCCATTATTTTTCAGCTCCACGGTGCAGGAGAGCGAGGAAACGGCGGTGCTGACACCGAAAAGGTGCTGGTCAACGGTTTTTCCAACATTGTAAACGATGATAATCTGAAAGACTGCATCCTGATCATGCCCCAATGCCCCGCCGGTTCTTTCTGGGTGGCAAGAATCGAGAGTCTGAAAACCTTCATGGACCGGATGATTCTGGATTATTCTGCCGACAGAAGCAGAATCTACCTTTGCGGAATGAGCATGGGCGGCTTCGGAACCTGGTATACTGCCATGGCGTATCCTGAGCTGTTTGCGGCCATCGCCCCTTGCTGTGGCGGCGGCATGGCCTGGAATGCATCCACCCTCACCATGCCCATCTGGACCTTCCACGGATTGGAGGACCCGGTAGTATCCCCCAACCAAACCGCCGAAATGGTGAATGCTCTGAAGGGCATCAACCCCAATCTGAAATACGATTACTATCCGGGCGTCGGCCACAACTCCTGGGTCCGGGCCTTCTGTGAAGAAACCCTGACCTGGCTGCTGTCTCAGAAAAAAGCAATGTGACCTCTTTGACGATTCAAAAACGCAGCGCTCCCGTGGAGATTCCACGGGAGCGCTCTGTTTATAGGTCTGAGTTTACTTTGGATCTTTCGAAAGGCGATAGGTCCACGAAGAATTGGTGCCGGAAATCACAAGAACGTAGGACAAATCGGGGTATTCTTCCACAGAATACACATCCCACACAATTCCCTCTATTGCCGTTTCCGTAATGAACGTATCCAATACCTTCTTCTTTGTGAGGGTGCCGACGCCCGGCGCATATCTTTCATACACAAAGGTTTCGTACCCCAAATTGACATACAGCTTATCCCCTTCAAACCCGGAAGGATGATGATAGAAGCATCCGGCCAAGGATAAGATACAAACCAGCAGGGAAATAAAAGCGATCACTTTTTTCATACCGGGAACCTCCTTTGTCAGCGCAGCATTGTTCTGCCGGAACAGCATCCCATGCTTTAGATTATCAAATGATTTCCAGTTCGTTTTTACTGGGGAACGGAGGGTATTCGTCCTCCAGGGTATCGGAATACCAATAGGCCACGGAGGAAATATCATCCTGCAGGGGCAGGTATCTGCCGTCACTTCTCCAGCCAAGGGCCTGAATGGTCACTTTCAGATTCTCTTTGAAGTAAACAGGGTCGGTAATGTGCCACCGGTACAGGTTGAAATAGCGCTGGGATTTATAGATGCCATCGGTGCTTCTCACCTTGTACATACCGGCATAGGGAGTGGTGTACTCCACGTATGCGTGGTTCACATCAAAATTGTAGGCACCGCAGAAATAATCCTCAGTGCCGGTTCCGCAAATAGTGGGGAATTCTTTGTCACCGTCAATGTAGAATTTGATCTCGCCTTCGCCCCACCAGCCGTTGCTCTTCACGCCCCAATGCATATAGGTGCCCACATAGTGGCCGTTGCCTTTGATGTTATCCAGGATGGTGTACACTTCCTGATAGGGCAGCGGGTTGACTCTGCGGAATTGGGCATGGAAATAGAGAGAGCCTTCCGGCAGCGTTTTTTCTTCGCAGTCGATTTGGTAGTAAATATTGCAGGCATCCTTGCCGATGTTTTCGATCTCCACCCTGAACCCCTTATAATAGGGCATCTCGAAATAGCAGTTCAGGCCCCGGCCGGGATTAACGCACATGGCAAGGCTGGAAAGCTGGCGGTATTCGGTGTGTTCTGCGTTGGCAAAGAAGTCCGAAAGGGGCGCTTCCACGGCAGGGTTCCTGTGGCCGTCAAAATAGATCCGCAGGATCAGCAGCCGACCGGCATTGGTGCTGTCGGTAATCCAGAAATGCTTGATGGCCCCCTGTCCTTTGATATCCGCCAGGGTAACCGTTTCCCCGCCCCGGCAAACCAGGAAGGGATTGACCTTCCACCCCTGTCCCAGTTCCCTGGCGCAGGAGGCTGCGCTTCCCTCAACGGCCATGCCGCCCTTTCCCTTTTCTCCCGTCATGTTCTCGGGAGATACGGAAAAGCTGCGGATGTCCTTTTTAACGGTCAGTTGATTTAACATTTTTATCCCTCCGTAGTTTTAATGTATTGATATTTTACCAAATAAGCCCTATAATCCACATATGATTCCTTGTTCTATATTTATCATTTCTTGCGGAGGTTCTATGGATATTGCAAAAATCAACCCCTATATCCGCGTTGCAATGCGGTCTGTTATCCACGCAAACAAGGAGATCCGGCGGCGCATCATTTTTGATTATGAGCTGATCCATATTGACGACGGGGCCTTTCTGCTGAATTATGACGGAACAGATTACCTCTGCCAAAAGGGGGATTTCATCCTGCTCCGGCCCAACATTCCCCACAGCTTCTCCGGTATCCATCGGGATCTTTCCCAGCCCCACATCCATTTTGACATCACCCATCAGAAAGACAGCTCCATTGTACCCGTTTCCTTTAAGGATTACCCGGACCTGACCGACCGGGAAAAGGCCATGATCCGGGAGGATTTTTTCAAGGCGTTCCCCCCGAACCCCATTGTCCGGTTCACAAATGAGGCCTATGTACTGCAGTTGTTTTACGAAATCATCGACAGCACCTCCATCCACGGCCTACAGCAGAAGGCGAAGCTGATTCTGATCCTGGAGCAGCTGATTACCGATCATTTTCAGGGCAGCATCAAAACCGCTGCCTCCCAGTACCCCATCGAGCAGGCGGTCAGGGACTACATTGATGCAGGACAGGCGGTTTTTTCCGATCTGGAGGATATTGCAAAACAGTTCAGCTACAGCAAATACTATCTGGACAGAAAATTCAAGAAGGCATACGGCATCAGTATCATGGCATACCGGAATCAAAACCGAATGCAAACCGCCCGGGAGCTGCTCCAGACCCACTCCGTCTCCGCCGTCTGCATCCAATTAGGGTACTCCTCCATTTTCGTGTTCAGCCGGGCATATAAGAATTACTTCGGCTATGCACCCAGCCAGGAAAAAAACGCCCACCGCCCCCTCTGACGGTTCAAACGGGGCATCTTCCGGTGTTCATTTCCCCAAGAGGGCAGACCTTCGGCTGCTGTCTGATTTCCCGGATCATCGTGCTTTTCCCGTTCCGAAAGGTTTACTTTTGCCCTTTCATCTGCTACAATTTTGGTAGCACCATCACCATATTCGGATGCGGACGCAAAAGCCGCACCCCTGTGGTATACCATCCCGAAGGGAGTCAGCCGTTATGAATGATGCATCTGTGTTTATCAGTTACAGTACCCGGGATCAGGCTATTACGGACCGAATCAGGACGTTTTTGCTGCAGGACGGGATTTCCTGCTGGATGGCGCCCTATTCTCTGGGCCCGGGATCCCGTTATCCCGAAGCAGCGGCAAAGGCCATTGCGCAGTGCCAGGTGTTCCTGCTGATCATTTCGAAAAACAACACAAACTCCCAGTCTGTACTGAAGGAGCTGGATTATGCCATTCACAACCGGAAAGTCATCATTCCCTTCCTGATCGATGAGATGGAACTGTCGCCGGTTTTTCAGTATTATCTATGCAATTGCTCCCTCATTTCCGGATATCAGGACTTCGAACAAGCCTGTAAATTCCTGCGAAAGCTGATCCGGAACATTTTGGGCTGAGCCCCTCTCAAACAATTCGTAAGATCGGAGAAACCACCATGGAAGCAAAGAGAATCGGAACCATTGTAAAAGGTCAGGACGGCGCCATGTATGGCGGTTATCTGTTTCGTTTTGACTCCAAAGGCAACTGCACCATTTACCGGACCGATGCGCTGACAAACGACGCTGTCCCTTTTTCCCAATTCACCCTGGACAAGGTTCAGTGGATGCTGCCCCACAGCAACAGTGTGGCCTTCGGTCCCCACCGCTACTGCGAAACCGATGAATTCCCCCTGCTGTACTCCAATGTGTACAACAGCTACTCCAAAGTCCCGGAGCGCCGGGAAGGCATCACCTGCGTCTACCGGCTGCAGCGGGAGGGCACCCAATTCCGAACCACCCTGGTGCAGCTCATTGAAATCGGCTTCACCGCCGACCCGGTATGGAAGTCCGAAACCTGTCGGGACGTGCGGCCCTACGGCAATTTCGCCATTGATCGCCGCCGGGGCCTCTACTACGCCTTTACCATGCGGGATGCCGAACCGCTGACCCGGTATTTTGCCTTCCCGCTTCCTGCCCCCGGGGATGGTGTTCCCGACGGGGAAACAGGCGTTCTCCGGGTGGTGCTTGGCAAGGAGCAGATTCTGCGGACCTTCGACTGCCCCTATCAGCATTACATTCAGGGTGCCTGCCTGGAGGGGGACTTGATCTACTCTCTGGAGGGCTTTACCTCCAGCGCAGATAATCCCCCCGCCATCCGGCTCATTGATACCCTGGCCGGGAAGGAGCAGCAAGCCATTTTCTTCGGGGATTATGGCATGACCGTGGAGCCCGAATGGGTTGATTTTTCCGAAGGAATCTGCTATTACGCAGACCACGACGGAAATGTATACACCCTGACCTTCTAAGCCATGCGGCGCAGTGAAATCACTGCGCCGCTGTTTTTCTCCATCTGCAGCTTCTCTATACTTCAGATTTACTTTTCCCGCGACCTGTGATACAATCAAAAAGATGGAGGGATAATATGCGGAAGATTTTCATCAGTCATTCATCCAGAGATCTGGAATTAACTAAAACCATAAGCCGCTATCTGGAACAGTTGGGCCGGGAATGTTGGTACAGCGAACGGGACTTGGACAAAACAAAATCCAACTGGCAACAGGTTCTGCTGCGGAGCATTAACGAAAGCCACGCCATCATTCTTGTGGTTACCCGAAACAGCCTGAAATCCGGGGAAGTCCTGAACGAAATTTCCAACGCCTCCGCTCAAAACAGGTTAATCGTTCCTTATCTGGTAGAAAACATTCCCCTGACCGAGCAATACATGTATCTGTTAAGAAAGTATGAATGGCTCCCCGCTTATAGTATGCCTCAGGACGATGCCCTGGCACTGCTAGCAAGAAAGGTTTCGGCCACCCCACGGCAAAAGGCCCTTCCCACTGTGGAAGTCCCTGTCAATGGTTTACTTTGCCATGAAAACCCCTGTTTTTCCGGCATCCACAACGGAAGCTTCGGGATAGGTTTCAACAAATGTCTAGTTAGCAACGGAGGCTTCGGCTGGCACCCCGATCAGGTGTTCATTGAGGAAGTAGACCGAGAGGAATTTACTTTTGCCTCCATCGGACATCCGGAACTTGACCGAGAGTATGAAGAGTTTTGCAACACTGGTATATACCGTAAAATGGAAACCCGGGGAGATAACCGGACCCGTTGGATGCTGTCGGAACTGTATCAAAATGACAGTATTTTTCTCTCCCTTCGCAAAACCAGATGGAGCCGCACTACCTTCTGGTGGAACCAAGTCCGGGATCAATCTCAGATGCAGCAAAAATTGGCATTGCACACCTTTCACAACCAAAGCTATTTCTTTCCCAACAGTCTGTGCTTGCATTTGATTGTGGAAACCGCAGACGATATGTTGGTCTGTACCCGCATCAGCCGAAACAAAAAGAATGATTACGCATCCACTATCGCCGTCACCATCGGCGAGCAGCTTAACGAACAGGACTTCTCCTCCGGGGAAACCAATAATAACCAATTCCTGTATGAATGGTGTCGCCGCGCATTGTTTGAAGAATTCGGCTTTACCGACCGGGAGCTCCCTCTCTATGTCCAAGAGGACAGTATCCGGCTTTTGGGAATCAACTACGAAGGGGATATTTACAATTTTGCTCTCCCCGTCTACATCCGGCTAAACCTAACCTTTAATAATCTAAAAACCTATCTATCTAGCAAGAATGTAAGTAGTCAAGAATTCACAGAAGTCCTCTCGATGACATCTGAAGAGATCCTTCAAACCCTTCAACAGGTACACCGACCCGAGGTGAGCTGTTTGTACCATCCATCTTCTTTCCTACGAATGCTGCAGTATCTGAATCACCGATGCCCACAGCTGCTAGAGGTATAGTCGTATGTACTGTTACCACGATTATTCGTCCCCGGTGGGGATCGTTGTGCTGGCGTCCGACGAGGAAAACCTGTTGGGCATCTGGTTCCGGCACCAACACCCGGACCTGGCCTTTCTGAAAGACCCGGAGGGGCGACACCTGGAAACGGAACCCATCCGTCAGGGAAAGGCTTGGCTGGACCGGTATTTTCAACATCAGCGGCCCGAAATTGCAGAACTTCCCGTCACCTTGACCGGCACACCTTTCCGAAAGCGGGTCTGGCAGCTGCTAACCCAAATCCCCTACGGAGAAACGGTCACCTACGGTTCCCTGGCCCGACAAATCGCCGCAGAAACAGGCAAGCCTGTGTCTGCCCAGGCCGTGGGCGGCGCCGTGGGACATAACCCTCTTTCCATAGTTCTTCCCTGCCACAGAGTGGTGGGCGCCGATGGCAGCCTCACCGGCTATGCCGGCGGTCTGGAAACCAAAGCCTGGCTTCTGGCCCATGAACACCCCCAATAACACATAACGGAGGAATCAACCATGCCCAATCCCTACTTTGAAAACATCCAGAAAAACTTTGGCTTTGGCTGTATGCGCCTGCCCATGAAAGGGGATCAGGTGGACTGCGAAGAAACCTCCCGGATGGTGGATACCTTCCTGGCAGCGGGATTTAACTACTTCGACACCGCCCATGGCTATCTGGGGGGTAAGAGCGAGCTGGCGCTGAGAGAATGTCTTACATCCCGTTATCCCCGGGATGCATACATCCTGACCAACAAGCTCTCCGGTTTCCAGTTCCGCAGCAACGAGGAGATCGAACCCCTGTTTGAAAGCCAGCTGGAAGCCTGCGGTGTAGACTATTTCGACTTTTATCTGATGCACGCCCAGGATCAGAAGACCTTTGAAAAGTTCAAGGCCTGCCGGGCCTATGAAAAGGGTCTGGAATTCCTGGCCCAGGGCCGCATCCGTCACTTTGGCATCTCTTTCCACGACAAAGCCGCAGTGCTGGAGCAGATTCTCACTGAGTATCCCCAGGTGGAAGTGGTACAGATCCAGCTGAACTACGTGGATTTCGAGGATCCCGTGGTGGAATCCCGGAAGTGCCTGGAAGTCTGCCGCAGCCACGGCAAGCCCGCCATCATTATGGAGCCCGTCAAGGGCGGCAGCCTGGTGGACCTGCCCGAGAAGGCAAAGCAGGTATTCGACGCATTGGGCGACGGCAGCTATGCCAGCTACGCCATCCGGTTTGCCGCAGGACAGGAGGGCGTGATGATGGTCCTCTCCGGCATGGGCAATATGGCCATGATGGAAGACAACATCAGCTACATGAAGGACTTCCAGCCCCTGACCCAGGAGGAGCAGGCTGCCGTGGATCAGGTTTGCGCCATCATACGGGGCCTGGGTGTCATCCCCTGCACCGGTTGCCGGTACTGCATGGAGGTCTGCCCCCAGGGCATTTCCATCCCGGACCTGTTTTCCTGCATGAACGCCAAGAAGATCTTCAACAGCTGGAACACCGGCTACTATTATAATATCCAAACCAAGGAAGGAACCCGGGCCAAGGACTGTCTGCAGTGCGGTGCCTGCGAAGGGGTCTGCCCCCAGCACCTTTCCATCCGGGAACTGCTGCAGGATGTTTCCAGGGAATTCGATCAATAGTCCTTCCCAATGGGAGGGCTTTCTGAACCGGAAGGCCCGCCGGTTTTCCGGCCTTAGGTTTACATAACTTCTTACATGAGGCAAAAATTCCGCACCGCCTGCTGCGGTGCGGAATCACATTTTTTCTTACTGCTCCGGGAAATAGTCCACCATGTCGTAGGTTTCATAGAACTGGAGGGCACCGTAGAGCTTTTCCACGGTCAGCACACCATTTTCCTGGGAGAGGGTCAGCAGATAGGGAGCTTCCTCTCCTGCTTCATAAGTAATGATCAACATCATCCGGCCTGCGCTGCACTGAAAAGCATAGGTAAACTCATCGCTTTTCAACGTTTCGCTGCCATTCAGATCGGTGGCAATGTGGTTTTCGGTGCCGGAGAAGTCCTCCCGGAAGAGAAACTGCCAAACACCGGTGGCCTCATAGCCCTCCATTTGCAGCTTTGCCTCCTGGGACCGCCAGGGAGTAGTCATCAAAGACCGAACCAGCATCTCTTCCACAGTCTGCCGGTACGCCTCTGCATCCCGGTAATTTCCCAAACTGTAAAAGACGGTGGCAGCCTTCATATACTGGCCCTGTTCCCAGTTTTGAACCGCCCGGTTATACTTGGCGCCCCGCAGAGCGGGAATCCCCAGAACCACCAGCGCTGCCAAAAGCAGCGCCAGGAAGCCATAGATCCATTTGCGTTTCTTTGTCACAGTACATCACTCCGCCAGACGGAAATAGGCCATGCGCCGATCTTCCACCCGTTCAATCTGGTCAGGTACCAGCTGACGGATCAGGGCGCTGACACGCTGGTTGGTCAAATCTTCACAACTGGGCACCATCTGCTGAATGTCGGTAATGGTGTAGAGGACGCCGGGCTCCATATGGTCCAGAATATCCTGCTGAATGGCTCGGTTGGCAATCATAATGGGGGTAGGTTCTGTGCCGCCGAAGGAGGAACTCAGGGGCATTCTGGGCTTTCTGGGTGCGGGGGGAATGGGATACTTTCTCTCCGCGGCCTGCTCCAGTTCCTTCTTGCGCTTGCCCTTGGTGGTGTCGATCTTCTGATGCTGATCCCGGTTCCAGCGGTCCAGCATGGTCAGCTCCCCTTCGATCCTGGCGATCTGCTCAGTGCTCTCCTGGATGATCCGCTTGTTCTCCTTCTTGGGGCCGAAGGCAAAGAAACCCAGAGATGCCAGGGTTTCCTCCGCCTGCTTCTTGCGTTCCTGGGCAGCAGCCAGGCGGTCTGTAAGGGCATCCTTCTTCTCCCGATAGGTCCGCTTCAGCTGCTCTTTCTTTTCAGCCACTTCACGGGCCAGCCGCTCCTCCACTTCCTGGCGGCGCTTGATCTCCAGCTCGTTCTTTTTCTGTTCCCAGGCGGCGTATTCCTTCTTGTAGACCTCCATCTGAGCCTCAGCCTGCTTGCGTTCTTCCTCTTCCCGCTTTTTCCGGGCTTCGGCAGCAATGCGGCGGCGCTCTGCCTCTTCGGCACGGGCCTTGGCCTCCGCCTCGGCACGGCCGGGCCACAGGTCATACTTGTCCTCCCAGTAACGCTGGATCATCTTGCACTCCATGCTGGGCACATAGCGGCCGCTGGCCACATCTCCCAGATTCCGGCCATTGAAGGAAGCAGTGAAGTTATTCTCGATCTCGGATTCATCGTTGAGCCACTTGATCAGATCCCGGACCTCCCGGACGGCACGCAGATCCGGGTCCTGGGACAGGAGGGGACGGCAGGTTTCATCCAGGGTGTGGATCAGGCTTTGGTAAGAGGTATACAGGTCATCGCAAGCCCGGCGGGCATCTCTGGCAATGTCCGCCACGCGGCTGGTGGCATCACCGCCGAAGATATCGATGGTATAGCTGGCCCTGCTCTGGATTCTGGAGTTGGCAGAATCAAACGCCTGTTCCGCCCGCTTGGCCCGGTCACGAACCAATTCCACACAATCCATCATTCTTTTGGTTACTTCCGGATTACTCATGGTATTCTCCCTTTCTGCGACGGCCTGCCGTCTGTTTGATGGGTTTATTCTACCATAGCCATCCACGCTTTGCAAACAAAAGGAAGAATTCTTGCTATTTTTTCTTTTCTATATTATGATATTGTCACAGAGAATCCACACGTAACCCATATAATGAGGGCACAGGAGGTGAACATGATGGGATACAGCATTCTGATCGCCGAGGATGAACCCAAGCTGCGGGAGATCCTTTGCGACTATTTTGAAAGCAAGGGGGATCAGCCGACCCCTGCCTCCAACGGTGCCGAAGCCCTGCGCCTGGCGGAAGAAGCCCAGTTTGACGGTGTCTTGCTGGACATTATGATGCCGGAGCTGGACGGTTTTTCCGTCTGCCGGGCCCTGCGCAGGAAAAGCGACGTGCCCATCATCTTCCTGACCGCCCTTTCCGACGAGGAAGATAAACTCTTGGGCTATGAACTGGGTGCCGATGACTATGTCACCAAGCCCTACTCCATGGCCGTGCTGTACGCCAAGATCACCGCCCTGATTCGCCGCAGCCAGGGCAGCGTCCGCAGCGGAGACCGGCTCACCGCCGGTCCCATCACCCTGGTCCGCTCCAACCGGAAGGTTTTTGTGGGTCAGGAGGAAATTATGTTAACCAACAAGGAATATTCCCTGCTGCTATGCCTGATGCAGAACCGGAACATGGTTCTGAGCAGGGAACAGCTTCTGGTGAAATGCTGGGGCTATGACTATCAGGGAGATTCCAGGGCAGTGGACACCCAGATCAAACGGCTTCGGGAAAAGCTGGGAGATGCTGCCGCCCTCATCAAGACCGTTATCAAAACCGGCTACACTCTGGAGGTGTGATTATGAAAAAACGACCCGCCCCCACCGTTTACAAAGCCCTGCCCCGCCGCATCGTGCTGCCCATGGTGGCCCTCTGGCTGGTGCTGATCACCCTGATCACCTGCATCAGCGCCAGGGAGTTCTTTGAATCCCTGGAAGATGGCGTCTTCAGGGCCCTGACTACCCACATCCATCTGATTTCCGACAATCCCTCTGTTGCCAAGCTGATCTTCTCCGATCAGATCTATGTTTCTATCATGCCGGAATCCTCCAATTTTCTGATGCTGCCCCATCGCCCCAGGTCCATGAGCTCCAAGCAGTGGTTTTGGGGAAAATGGGACCTGGTTCACGGGTTTCGGTACGATATCTGCTGGTATGACGAAGAGGGAAATGTGCAGTTTCCTCCCGCCCTGGTCAAAAGCCTTGTGCACAAGGCAAGCGGCCGGGAGCTGGCCGCAGGCGACGAGGAGATCGCCCTCTTCTCTGTGACCCAGACGCGCCCCTTCCAAAACGAAGTGAAGCTGGCTCACATGAATAAGCAGACCACCTTCCAGGCCAACCGCCTGCGCTGGGAGGGAGATAAGCTGATCGTGGGCTTCGAGATCATTCCCTATGAGGCGGCGGTGGAGGTCAAGGCCACGGAGCAGTACATGACCTTCACGCTGACGGAATTCCTTGTGCCCGAAGAACCGTACTACTGGCTGTACTTGGATATTCCTCCCGCCCAGTCCTTCCGTCTGCTGCAGCTGCCGC
>JAZSLC010000030.1:0-6569 GCA_045535175.1 Faecousia sp.
AATATCCGTGCCTACGAGATAGAGGATTTGTGTAAAGGTAGCACACCGGACTCTGACTCCGTTTGCGGGGGTGCGAATCCCTCATCCTCTGCCAAAATAAAAAACACCATCCAGTCGGATGGTGTTTTTTATTTTAGCCGATGAGGGATTCGAACAGTCCAAATGCAACTGTCCGGTGGACAGTTGCTGCCACCAGTGCAAACACTGGTGGCTACCTTTATTTTCTCCCGCCAATGCGGGAGAAAATGCAAACGAATCCCTCATCCTCTGCCGCCCAACAATCCATTTTCTTCGGCATTCTTATATTTGCTTTATGAATGAGAATATGCTACAATCAGTTCAAGGAAGGGATGTGGTACATATGTCTCGGTTTGATGATATGATCGCAACAATGAAAACAGTGGACTACCGCGAAAAGAGGCAGTTTCTGGAGTATCTGGTCCGTATGGCAGAAACAGCTAAGCATCAGTTTTCCCAGGAAGATATAAACTCTCTGCTGTCCTACGCCTTTGAAGAAGTGGATAATATGCTGGAAGCAATTCCCGCGGCGGAAAGTTATAAAGAAAAAGATCTAATCTTTGCGTGCGAAAACTATCTTTTGGGAATTGTAATGCATCTATGTAACTCGCCAGCAAAGCTGCCCCAAAAGGAATTGCTGAAAATCAAGGCGTTAACGGAATTGGTTAGGCGGGAACGTTATATCGAAACAACGCTGGATCAAATTTTTGAGCAAACAATCATTACGAAAACCGATATCAACCGGGTTCTGTTTTGGGTGCGGCAAACCACCGACGAGTATCAAAAATGTATGCTGTTTTTGGGACTTGTTCATCATCAAAAGGAAATTTCCAAGTTGGACAGCAATGCAAAAAAGGCTTTGGCAGATTATTCTGTCGGGGAAATGCGCCGGCTGATGGAGTTGCGTAGCGAGGATGCGTTTAATACGTTAGAGCTGGTGGCAGATGTGAGCAAACATTTCGCCGACGATAACGTGATTGCAGCACTGAGAGACTTGCTGCAACTGGAAGACAACCATATTCGTTTCTATGTGATAGGTACACTCTGCGCGATGGGATTGGATATTCCGCAGCCAGTGATTGAAGCATTGGCCCGGGATCTTGAATACGCCAATTTGACCTATCTTCTTTTGCAGAAGAAGGGAAAAACCGCTCTGTTTCCGGCAGAATATGCAACGGAGGAATACCTGGCTAAAAGCGATCTGGTTCGCTGGCTGACCTACCCAACGGAATTGGGTAAGGCTCCGGATGAGATTGTATACATCGGCAGGATCAAGCTACTGTTCAAGAGAGAAATCTTCCATGTGTTTAAGTTTCGTTCCGACAGTGATACGTTGGGGAATGATCTGAAAAATAAGTGGCTAATCGGATGGTCCTCCAACAAAGGCGGAACCTTCAGCAACTTCGATGAATTTGCACCCTTCGAAAAGGAGCCACCGAAGAAACTCCTCAGCCTCATCCAAAAAAAGCTGATTGGCCGATAAATAGGCGTAGTTGTTTAGGCTATACATTAAGGTCAGCTCCGTCAAAATAAAAAACACCATCCAGTCGGATGGTGTTTTTTTAGCCGATGTGGGATTCGAACAATCCAAATCACAACACGCCGGTGGCGTGTTGATCGCAGGGTAGGGTCCCGGCTATACCATAATCATTCTTTCTTCCAAGAGAAAGAATGATGCTTACGAATCCCTCATCCTTCCTTCCCAATCTCCGGAAGCAGTTCCAAACTGAGCATATACTGAAGCATCTCTTTGCTGAGATATTCCTTTGACACAAACGCATCTTCCGCCGGATCACCGGGTACGAAATTACCACAGGCCACAGCATCCGGTTTCTTGTGCCTTGCCCGGGAAAAAGTACAATGTCCACAGTAAACACGAAACATTTTCCGCTGATCCAGTGTAAAATGATGTTTATAATAGCGGCAATTTTGACATAGTTTTTCGCCCATATCCAACACCTCCCTGAGTATTATAGAGTTTATAACTCTAAATGTCAATAGAGTTATAAACTCTATGGTATGCTAATTGGGAGGTGATTACATGAACTATTCAGAACGAATCCGCTCGCTGCGCGAAGACACCGATAAAACACAAACGGAAATCGCCGGATTGCTGAAAATCGGGCAGCGTACTTATTGCGACTATGAATTGGGTAAAACAAGAATCCCTGTGGACAGTTTGATTATTCTTGCGAAGCTTTACAATGTGAGCATGGACTATATCTGTGGGGTAAGCGACATCCGCACCCCATTCCCCCGTAAGTAATGCACACCCCGGGAATGATAGGTTTCTCAGTTATAATTCCGGTTGGAGGATCATTATGGATTACAGAGAAAGACTTCGTAACGCCAGAGAAGATCGTGATTTGACACAGGCCGAAATTGGTCAGTTGCTAAACAAAAGTCAGCAAGGTTATAGCCACATTGAAAGCGGCCGTGCAGAGTTAAAAATTGATGATTTGATTACGCTCTGCCGCTTTTATAACCTTTCAGCCGACTATCTCATTGGCCTGATCAATAAACCCGTTTCTTTCAGAGAAAAATAGGTTTTGCATACGCAGCGCAAAACATCATATCATCTGACTACTTTGGGCTAATGAAGCTTTCATAAACAAATGCAGATCAAGTTCAACACCACAAAAAAGAATCGACCACTTTCGTGGTCGGTTCTTTTTTTCAGGACGTGGGATTCGAATAATTCAAAAGCAACTGTCCGGTGGACACTTTTTAGCCCGTGGGAGAATCCATAGATTGCAGAACGCGTCCGGTACGGATGCGGGTAGCAATCCATTGCGTTTTTAGTATCGTGAAGCGTATCAGTTAAGGTTCAGGAAGTTCCGGAATGCATTGATATACCCTGCCGCAGTATCTGCGTTTTCTGCCTCGGCAAAGATCCGGAGCAGCGGTTCCGTACCGGAGAACCGGCAGCTTACGAAGCTCCCATCTTCAAAATAAACCTTGCACCCATCCTCATAGCCCACGCGCTGCACCGCCTGCTCAAATGCCGGCAGCGCCTTCTGAACCATCAGCTTTTCCACAACGGACTGCTTCTGGTCCAGCGAAAAGCGAAGGTTATCTTCCACCATCACGAACTGTCCAAACATTCCCTTCAGATCGTCGGCAATTTGGGCAGGCGTTTTCCCCATGACGCTAACCATCTCCGCAAACAGAGAAGCCGCATATACGGAGTCCTTGCCATGGATATGGCCCCGTACCGTCAAGCCGCCGGAGGATTCACCGCCGAGCACTGCCCCCACCTCATCGATTTTGGCAGAGATGTATTTGAATCCAACAGGCACCTCGTAGCATTTTTCTCCGAAGTACTCTGCGATCTTGTCCAGCATATGGGTGGTGGACACGTTTCTGACAACCGGTCCCTTCCAGCCCTTATACTTCACCAGGTAATAGTAGAGCATACAGAGGATCTCGTTGGCGCTGATGTATCGTCCACTTTGATCGATGATGCCCAGCCGGTCACCGTCTCCATCCATAGCAATACCGAAATCATATCGGCCCTGGATCACTTCATCCCGCAAGGTATTCAGTGTTTTCTCATTGGGTGCGGGCATCAAGCCCCCAAAATACGCATCTTTGTTCAGGTGGATTGTGTCAATGGTACACCGGGCTGTGTAGAAAATGACCTGCAAGGGATAAGTACCCGAGCCGTGCATGGTATCAAACAGCACCCGAAGGCCCCTGTTTCGCAGAGCCTTCATATTCAATAGTGCAATGATGTCATCCAGAAAGTCGTTGAACGGATTGTCCCGGAATTCAATGCTGCCCTGTGCCACAGCCTGGTCAAAATCCTGATACTTTACCTCATCAAGCCCGGCAATCAATGCTTCCAGACAGGCGGTGGTCTCCAAAGGCGCATCTCTGCCTTCGTCCACGATCAGTTTGATTCCGTTATAGTTTGCAGGATTGTGGCTGGCGGTGATCTCGATTCCGTAGTGGAGCTTTTGCTTTTTCACCGTATGCATAATGAGGGGTGTGGGGGCAGACCTGTGGAGAAACCACACCTTCAGACCACCTTCGGCCAAAGTCTCTGCCATCCATCTTGCCGCACTTTCAGACAAGAAACGCCGGTCATAACCAACAATGACAGGTTTTTCCGTCTTGTTCTGTGCCTGTGCCAGTTTTACAACACCCGCAGCCACACGGCGAACGTTTTCGCAGATAAAGTCCTCTCCAATAACGGCTCTCCAACCGCCTGTTCCAAATTTGATCATATTTCTCTTGTTCTCTCCCTTCATCCGTTTATCCTTCCTGCAGCAGTGCAAGCATTTCAGAAAAGCTTTCAAAGCGCCAATCGCAGGACAGCTCTTCCGGGATTGCCGCACACACATAATGGGCGATGCGTATACCGGCAGCGCGACCACTGCCCAAATCACGGTCTCTGTCGCCGATCATCACAGCCTGCACCGGGTCAATTCCGTACTTTTCCATCAGATAAAACAGCGAATCCGGGGATGGTTTCAAAGCAAAGCCCGGGGAGTCCTCCCCAAGCACATCGGAAAAATAACCGTCCAGGCCGTATTTTTTGAGATACGCCAGGATGTTTTCTGCCTTGCTGTGGGTAAAAATGTAGTTTTGGCCGTTCATGGCCTTAATTTGCTTCAAAACCGCCTCGACACCCGGAAAGGGCTTTGCGGAAAGATTTTGGAATTCATTCCGGCGATGCCGGTTAAAGGATGCGTGCAAGGCCTCACGGTCAATACCAAAGCAGTCCGCATAGTAATCGCGGGTGGTCCTGATGGCATCCAGCATTCGCCGCATGGCATCCTCGGGGTCACAGTCAAAACCGTATTCCTGCAGGCTCCGGCGCAGGTCTTCGATGACAAGGGGGTATGTATCAAACAGCGTACCGTCAAAATCCCAAAAGAAATGGCACAGATTTGCCATTGCGTTTTGATTTATCAATGTATCTCCTTCTTTCTGTATGTTTGATGCGTATGATCCGCAGGAAGATTCTGATCACTGTACGTTTATCCATTCATGGCGCCCACCATGGTGCCTTTACGAAAGACCGCCTTATTTGCTTTCGGCGTTATTCTTCCCCGTTATATTCTGATAAGGAAGCAGGGTCAACGTTCAGCTTTCTGCATATCTGCATTACCAAATCGAACGATGCGCCCCCCACGCCCCGTGAGAGGATCGTCATAAGAGAGCTGTAAGGAATATCAGCATCCCTTGCAAACTGCCTCAGGCTGGGGTATTTATTCAGGATCAAATTCCTCAGATGCAATTCTCTACTCATTGGGCTCCTCTACTACCATTACCTGAATGCCCTTGTCCTCAAGGGCCGCAACCTGATCCTCCACACAATCCCAGTCGGTGATGATCGCATCAAAGACTTCTGCTTCGCAGACCTTAATGAAAGAGTTCACACCCACCTTTGCATTCGGGATCAGAAGGTAGCGCTTCCGGCTGTTGCGAATAACAGCCCGCTGGAAAGATGCCGTTTCATCGGTACTGTTGGAAAGACCGAAATCAGCAGTCAGACCGGCCCCGGTAATGAAGCAAACATCAAAGTGCAAACGGCTCACAAACTCGGTGGCAAGACTATCCGTCACGGAGCCACTGCGCCGCATCTTGCCCCCGGCGATGTAAACATCAATGTTCTCAAAAGCTCTCAGTTCCTTTGCCACATCCACAGAATTGACTACCACCGTATAATGGAAGTCTTTCGGCAGATACTGAGCCATGATATGGCCGAAAGAGCCACCGGTCAAATACACAATATCATTCTGGCAGATCTGCTGGGCAGCGCGTTTTGAAATCTCCCTGTAGTTGGGAAAAATGGGCATGGATTCAAACTTGCGGTCAACTGGCGGTCGGACACCAACCTGCTGCGGCAGGATCGCACCGCCGTGTGTCCGCTTGCAGATGCCCTGCTGCTCCAGAAGCCGAAGGTCCCGGCGGGCCGATTCATCAGAAATGCCAAACTCGGCAGTGATCTGGGCGATGGTGATTTTACCATTGGCCGCAATGGTATCCGCAATTGCCTTATGGCGCTCTTGCATAAACATGGAATTCCCTCCAGTGAAATGTTATTATGAGCTCGCACCAATACAATACCACAAACTCGGTAATAAAACAACACTTTCGGCAATCGGATTTGCGTATATTATTTAGAATTTGGTCCCAATAACAATTCTTTTATCCCAAGCAAAAGCCCGGTCCGCTGATCAGCGGGAAACCATCCTCACCAGCGGCAGCCCCAAGGAATACGATGACCTGACAGCATCCGGCTCAATCCCAACTTTCCGGAAAGCCGCTGCCAAAGTGCAGGCAGCAGCGATTTTCGCTTTGACCGGAGTCCCGGCGAATTGTTGGGATAACCGCATGGATCAAAAACTCTGCTAAAATGCAAAATCGGCACCCACGAGGGTGCCGATATATACTGTTCGACAAATTGGAATTTGTTTCATCAGAGGATTTTTGCTTTGCTCGGTTTGTCGGAACAATAAAGGACTGTCAGTTTGCTCCCAACAGCAGGAACTGCTTTACCAGCACCAATCCATTTTCTTTTCGTGTAGGTGTTTCCGTCC
>JAZSLC010000185.1:0-12330 GCA_045535175.1 Faecousia sp.
TACCTGATGACCCGGCTGCGTACCACCTACGGCATCCAGGGGGAAGAATACGAAAACAAGTACCTGCTGCCCTTTGCTCCTCTGGAGCGGGCACTGGAAACCTTCTCGGAGCGGAACCTGGCCATCCGCACCTCCGACGGCACTGGTACCTGACCCCCGAAGGCTTCCTGCTTTCCAATACCATCATCACGGACCTGCAGATTATCCAGCAACGGACCATGCGGGGCTGATCCACCATACATTATAACAGCAAAAGCCTGTGTACCGGTTTCGGCACACAGGCTTCTTTGTTTATGGGATTCAGGCTTAGGTCACCGTTTCGTCGGTGATGGTGGCCATGGCTTCTTCCATGGTCATACCTTGGGCAATGGCAGCCTTTCTGGCGGCGTTGACCGCATTGATGGTCTTGATGCGCTTGCCGTCCAGCTCATAGCCCCGCATGGCAAGGAGCGTCAGCAGCCAGGCGCACATGGGCACCAGGCAGAACAGTGCGATGACCACCCAGTTCATGCCCTCCACATAGGGAGTGGCCTTGGTGGGCAGGTCTTCCACACCGATGAACAACAGGGCAACGGAAACCACGGTGGCGGACAGGGAGGACACCAGCTTGTCCACCAGGGAGAACAGCGTGCCCATGATGCCGGGGATAAACTTGCCGGAGCGGTAGGTTTCGTAGTCGGCACAGTCGGCCACCATGGGGATGGGCATATCGGCGGTGGAGTAGTAGGCACCGTAGCCCACACCGAAGAACAGAATAAACAGCACCGTGTAGAGGTTGATGGTGATCTTGAAGCCGGGCTTAAAGATCTCACCCTCGAAGATGCTCAGGTTCCAGGCGGGATCGCCGAACTTCCACATCAGCATCATCACCAGCACGCCGATGTAGCACAGGAAGGCCACGGCCACATAGGTCATCAGAGACTTCTTCTGACCGTGCTTCTGGGAAGTACGGACCGTCAGCAGGAAGAAGGGAGCGGAGAACACATAGCCCAGCACCATCATAATCAGATACAGGGAGTCATAGCGGTTCTCGGAAACCACGGTTTCCACCAGCACATTGGGGTCTGCAGCGCTGGGCAGCATCTCCACATGGGTGCCAAACTGGGTCATGCAGCCGTAGAGCATACACAGAACGGTCACGTTGGTGGCAATGGACAGCGCCAGCTTGCAACCGCCGCCTGCGACCATCAGCCGCTGCAGGGGCTTGTTATTCTTAACGATACCGATGTACTCACTGACCTTCACCTGCTCCTGCTTGCCGCCCAGACCGAAGTACTTGGTCTGGTCCTTTTCCCAGATGCCAATGATGGCCAGGATGGTCAGCACAATGGAGATCACCACACCGATGGGGGTCATAATGGCAAACCAGGTGGCGTTGTAGTCACCGGCGATGTTGTCACCGGCAATGATGGGGCCCACAAACTGCATGGCACCCATACCCACCAGAGAAGCGATGGTGTTGAACACCGTAAAGAGGGGGCGCTGCTTGGGGTCATTGGTCAGAACAGGCTGGGCAGACCGGGTAACGGAGGTCTGGAAGGTGTAGCCGATGACCCAAACCGCATACAGCGCAATAAACAGGGTGTAGCGCAGCCACATCATGGTTGCGGGCACCAGGGGAGTCAGCAGATACAGGGCGATGACAGAAACCGCCATGATGATGTTGCCGATGACCATAAAGGGACGGAATTTACCGAACTTGCCGTCGGTCTTGTCCATAATGGCGCCGATAATGGGGTCGGTAATGGCATCAAAGACACGCATACCGGTGACCATGAAGGAGGCAAATACCATGGCAATGCCCAGAACCTTATTGCCGAAGGTGGCAATGTAGGAAAGGATCAGGACAAAATAGACATTGGTGGCGCCATTGTTCATGGGGAACAGGGCAAGCTGGTAAAACTTTGCCCGGTTCAGGGAATTATTGGGTTCACTCATGTTTATATCGCTCCTCTTTGGAGAATTTTAACTTCATTGATACTGCACAGCCGGGGAAAAAGATCCACTGTGGGCCGCTGACGATTACGGGAGGCTTTCCCGGGGAGGGGCGAGCAGTGGAGACAAGTGCTGTCGGCGAGAGATTTTGCCGCAGATGAAAGGATCAATCTGCAGGAATACTTTGTGTATTTCAAAGATTGATCCTGCGCAGCTGTGGCAAAAGATCCGCCGAGAGCCGCAGTCGACACTGGGAGCCCCGACCAAAAATTAAGTCCAGTTGCCGCCGCCGGCGATTTTCTTGTTCAGTCTGTAGGAGCTGACGGGGTTGGGAGTGAAGCTGAAAACAGCTTCATCTTCCAGATCGCCGGCTACCACGCGAACATGGGTCTCCTGATCCAGGGGGATGCGGAACTTGAAGATCTTGCCACCCACCTGACGCTCCCGCAGCTCTCCATCCAGGTAAAGGGACACGGTGTCGCAGTTGGAGTAGACCTTCACAACGGTGTACTTCTCAGGACGGAACTTAAAGCGCTTGCCGGCAATATGGACCATGGGATCCTTTGCCCAGTAAGCCTTGTAGAGGTAGAAGGAATCCTTCTTCAGCTTCCGGTCGAAGGTCACCAGGCCCTTGTGGTTCATGCCGGGCTCGCCGCCCTGATCTCTGGCGTCAGCGGCAAAGTCAAACATATTCCACACGTGGTTTGCCCACATGAAGGGCCGCTTCTCGAAGCACTTCAGCATATACTCGTGGTAAATGCACTGATACTCCTCGGTATGGTCGCCCCGGTGGGGATGGGAGGAGTGGAGGTTGGGCATGGCTTCGCAGCCGTATTCCGAGAAGCCCAGAGGCCGGTTGGGATATTTCCAGTGGAAGAAGTCGATCCAGAGGTTATTGAGGAACAGGCCCGGCACATACCAGCCCAGATACAGGTTCCAGCTGACCATATCGGTGATGTGAGCCACCTTGTTGAAGGGGCCGCAGACCGCGTAGCAGGCCAGGACCGTGGGTCTGGTGGGGTCCATCTGATGGATCAGGTCGTTGAGGACATGGTGGTTGTCCAGCATATCCTTGTTGTCCTTGGTGGAAATGGTGATCTCGTTGGACACGCCCCAGGTGACAATGCAGGGATGGTTGTAGTTCTGGACGATCAGTTCCTTCATCTGGGAGATGGTGTTCTCCCGGCCATTGGGCATATGCTCGGAAATATAGGGAATTTCCGCCCAAACCACCATGCCGTACCGGTCACAGAGGTCATAGAAGTACTGGTCGTGCTGATAATGGGCCAGACGGATGGTGTTGGCGCCGATCTCCCGGATGAGGGCCATATCCTCATCGTGATGCTCCCGGGTCAGGGCATTGCCCAGGCCCTTCCGGTCCTGATGGCGGCTGACACCGTGCAGGGGATAGCTGCGGCCGTTCAGGAAGAAGCCCTCCTTGGGGTCCACCCGGAAGGTACGGACTCCGAAATGGCTGGAAACCTGATCCACCGGCTGACCGTTCACCAAAAGGGTTGCTTCGCAGGAATAGAGGTAAGGATCCTCCAGGCCGTCCCACAGGTGAACGCCCTTGATGGTGAGGTTTTCTTCCATGGAGCGGGCCACCACTTTGCCTTCGGCGTCCAGAAGCTTCACTTCCACGGCTGCGCCGGGGGCATTGTGCCAGGTCTGCACCTTCACCACCGCATCCTGCCCCTCCACCTTGGGGGTGATCATCAGGCCGCTGCCGCCGAAATAATCCATATCGAAATGGCTGGCCGCCACCGTAATCAGCTTCACATCCCGGTAAATGCCGCCGTAGAAGGTAAAGTCCGCCTTCTGGGGGTAAACCCGGTCATTGACAGAGTTGTCCACTTCCACCTTCAGGGTATTCTCCTGCTGCAGAAAGCCGGTCACATCGGCACGGAAGGTGGAATAACCGCCGTCGTGGGCCATGACCACCTGGCCGTTGAGAATCACCTTGGCAGAGGCGTTGACGCCATCAAACTGCAGGTAGATCCGCTGGGCGGCCTCATCAAAATCCGGCCGGGGGAACTCCGTTTCGTAAGTGCAGGTTCCGCGGTAATAGTCGTTGCCGCCGTCCTGACCGTCCTGGGCATTCCAGGTGTGGGGCAGGTCAAGGGTTGTGACGGAACCGTTGCGGTCCGTAAACCGCCAGTTGTTCATCAGAAGTTGCTCGGTGCGCATATTGTTGCTCCTCCATTTCCTCAGGGGCATATTTTATACTATTATAACAAAAGGCTTCTCCAAGCTCAATAGGAAATTGTGGAATATTTTTTTATAAATCTCTGTATATTTCGTTCACAAATTATTCTATTATTTTCGGCGGATGTATGCTATAATGAGTAAAATTGGTTTGGTATTGCCATTTTACGGCTACCCCACGTAAAGGAGCATCACTATGGGACTCTTCACCAAATTATTCGGAACCCCCTCCCAGCGGGAAATCAAGAAAATCCGTCCCCTGATGGAGAAGGTTCTTGCTTTGGAAGAAACATATAAAGGCCTGTCTGACCAGGAACTGAAGGGAAAAACCGCTCAGTTCAAAGAGCGCCTGGCTCAGGGCGAAACTCTGGACGACCTGCTGCCCGAGGCCTTTGCCGCTGCCCGCGAAGCGGCGGACCGGGTGCTGGGTATGCGGCCCTACCCCGTTCAGATCCTGGGCGGCATCATTTTGCACCAGGGCCGGATTGCCGAAATGAAGACCGGCGAAGGCAAAACCCTGGTGGCAGTACTGCCCTGCTACCTGAACGCCCTGTCGGGAAAAGGCGTTCATGTGGTCACCGTCAACGACTATCTGGCCCGCCGTGACGCTGAATGGATGGGCAAGGTCCACCGGTCCCTGGGCCTGACGGTGGGTCTGATCGTGCCGGGACTGGATACTGCTCAGCGCCAGGCCGCCTACGCCGCCGACATCACCTACTGCACCAACAACGAGCTGGGTTTTGACTACCTGCGTGACAATATGGCCCTGTACCAACAGCAGCTTGTGCAGCGGGGCCACAATTTCGCCATCGTGGACGAGGTGGACTCCATCCTCATTGACGAAGCCCGGACCCCCCTGATCATCTCCGGCCAGGGCGAAAAGTCCTCCGAGCTGTACACCCAGGCGGATCAGCTGGTATCCACCCTCCGGGTTCGGGTCTTTGCCAAAACCGAGGACAAGGAGTCCCACGATGACCTGGACTGCGACTACTATGTGGACGAAAAGTCCCGCACCGTGAGCCTGACCGCCTCCGGCATCGCCAAGGCAGAGCGCTTCTTCGGTCTGGAAAACCTTTCGGACGTGGAAAACACCACCATCGCGCACCACATCAACCAGGCCATGAAGGCCCGGGGCCTGATGAAGCTGGATACGGACTATGTGATCAAGGACGGTCAGGTGATCATCGTGGACCAGTTTACCGGCCGTCTGATGTATGGCAGGCGGTACAGCGAAGGCCTGCACCAGGCCATCGAAGCCAAAGAAAAGGTCCACATCGCCGAAGAAAGCAAGACCCTGGCCACCATCACCTTCCAGAACTTCTTCCGGCTTTACACCAAGCTTTCCGGTATGACCGGTACGGCCCTGACGGAAAAAGAGGAATTTGAAGGCATCTATATGCTGGACGTGGTGGAGATCCCCACCAACAAGGAAGTCCTCCGGACCGACCACGAGGACCAGGTATACCTGACCGCCGCCGCCAAGCACCGGGCCATTGTCCGCCAGGTGAAGGCCTGCTACGAAAAGGGCCAGCCGGTGCTGGTGGGTACCGTGTCCATCGAAATGAGCGAATTCCTGAGCCGGCTTTTGAAGCAGGAACACATTCCTCACCAGGTGCTCAACGCCAAGTTCCATGAGCAGGAAGCCTACATCGTGGCCCAGGCCGGCAAGCTGGGAACTGTCACCATCGCCACCAACATGGCAGGCCGCGGTACCGATATTATGCTGGGCGGCAACCCGGAATTCATGGCTCTGACGGAACTGCGCAAAAAAGAGATTCCCGAAGAGCTGATTGCCGAGGCCACCTCCCATGCAGACACCTCCGACCCCGAAGTGATGGCCCTGCGCCAGGAGTATCTGGCCCTCTACACCCAGTTCCAGAAGCAGACCCGGGCCGAAGCCGAGAAGGTCCAGGCCGCCGGTGGTCTGTTCATCATCGGCACCGAGCGTCACGAATCCCGCCGGATTGACAACCAGCTCCGGGGCCGAAGCGGCCGTCAGGGCGACCCTGGCGCCAGCCGGTTCTTCCTGAGCCTGGAAGACGATCTGATGCGCCGTTTTGCCGGAAACCGGCTGGATATGATCCGGGATATGGCCCTCTCCTCCAAGTGGCCCGAAGAAGAGCCTCTGGAAATGAAGATGCTCAGCAGCGTGGTGGAAAACGCCCAGAGAACCGTGGAATCCAACCACTATCGCTCCAGAAAGCACGTTCTGGAGTATGACAACGTAATGAACACCCAGCGTGAGGTGATCTATGCCCAGCGCCGGAAGGTGCTTTACGGGGAAGACCTGCGGCAGACCATGCTGAATATGCTCCGGGAGGTCATCGAGTCCACCGTTACCGATGCCGTAAACCGCACCGAAGGCTTCACCACCGGGGAATCCCTGGCAGAGATCCTGTCGGTGCTGGAGGGCGTTTTCATCCCCGCCGGTGCCTGCACCGACACCTCCCTGACCCCTCAGGAGCTGACCGACCGGCTTTATGGCATCGCCCTGAAGGGTTACGAAGAAAAAGAAGCCCTCCTGACCCCCGAACGGATGCGGGAACTGGAGCGGACCACCATGCTGCGGGTGGTGGACGAATACTGGATGGACAACATCGAGGCCATGGACGAGCTGAAACAGGGCATCACCCTGCGGGCCTACGCCCAGCACGATCCGGTGGTGGCCTTTAAGGAAGAGGGCTACGAGATCTTCCAGGCCATGGTCACCGCCATCCGGGAGGAGACCATTCGCAGAATTTTCCTGGTGCAGCTGCGGCCCTCCCAGGAGATCATCCGAAAAGCCGTGGCCCGGGTGACCGGCGCCTCCGGCGGGAATCAGGAAAAACCCAAGCAGCAGCCCATTCGGGTCACTGCCAAGCCCAAGCCCAACGACAAGTGCCCCTGCGGCAGCGGCCTGAAGTACAAGCGCTGCTGTTATCTGAAAAACAAACAGGAACAATGATTTATGCCACTGATCAAGAAAAACACCGGCACATTTGAATACTATCAGGCCCAATCCATCCCGGTACCCCACTGCTTCACCACCCGGCTGGGCGGCGTGAGCCGGGGTGCCCAGGCTTCCATGAATCTGGGGCTCCGGCTGGCGGATGACCCCCAGAATGTGGCGGAAAACTTCCGGATTCTGTCGGAGGCTCTGGGTTTTTCCCCGGAGGATCTGGTAACCCCCCGGCAGATTCACTCGGACATCGTCTGCCGGGTGGGCCGGGAAGACCGGGGCAAGCACCTGGTCCATGGGGCTTCCCGGGAATGCGATGCCCAGATCACCAACGAGCCCGGCGTGGCGCTGGTGGTTTTCACCGCCGCCTGCACCCCCATTTTGCTCCATGACCCGGTGACCGGCGCCGTAGGTGCCGTCCACGCAGGCTGGCGGGGCACCGCCCAGGGCATCGTGGCAAAAACCGTGGCCGCCATGGAAGAAGCCTTCGGCTGCCGCCCTGAAAACATCCGAGCCGCCATCGGCCCCAACATCGGGCAGTGCTGCTTCGAAACCGATTCCGACGTGCCCCAGGCCCTGACGGAAGCGCTGGGCAGCGATGTGTCCCCTTTCATCCGTCAGACCGGCGAAAAATACCACATTGACCTGAAGCAGGCCAATGCCCTGTGGCTCCGGAAGGCCGGGGTCCGCCACATAGAAATCAGCGACCTTTGCCCCGCCTGCCGCCAGGACCTGTTCTGGTCCCATCGCCGGGTGGGCATGAACCGGGGCTCCCAGGGTGCCGTCATTTACTGTAAGGAGGTGGGAATTTGAAAAAGCTTCTGTGCTTGCTGCTGGCTCTTTTACTGGGGGCAGGGGTCTTTTCCGGCTGTTCCTCTGATTCGGAGCCCTATGTTCCCACCGGAAGTGCCTTGGTCTACGAAGGCCAGGAAGTCCTTCCCACCCAGCCCACCGAGGCCCAAAACCAGGACCTGGTGCTGGCCTACTACCCCGACCGGCCTCTGAACCCCTACAAAACCGCCGATTTTACCAACCGGACACTGTTTTCTCTCATCTACCAGGGCCTCTTTACCACCGATTCCAATTACAACACCGAACCTGTGCTGGTTCGTTCCTACACCATGTCCGAGGATATGCGGACTTACACCTTCTACATTGACAACGCCACCTTTTCCGACGGCACCCGGCTCACTGTCCAGGATGTGCTGGCCAGCCTCCAGGCTGCCATGGAAAGCAACGTCTACAACGGCCGGTTCTCCCACGTGGTGGAGATGGAGCTTTCCTCCGACGGGGGCATCGTCTTCCGGCTGGATGCATCCATGGAAAACCTGCCCATTTTGCTGGATATCCCCATTCTGAAGGCTTCGGAAGTGGATGCGGAGCGGCCTTTGGGCACCGGTCCCTACTATCTGCAGGAATCCGCCTCCGGTTTGCGGCTGTGCCGCAGAAGCAACTGGTGGTGCAAATCCAATCTGGTGGTCACCACCGACGCCATTCCCCTGGTGCAGGTCCAATCCGTCACCCAGATTCGGGATGAATTTGAATTCGCGGATGTGGGTCTGGTGTGTGCCGACCCCTGCTCCGATGCCTATGCGGACTACCGCTGCGACTACGAGCTTTGGGACTGCGAAAACGGCACCTTTTTGTACCTGGCCTGTAATATGCAAAGCGAGATTTTCGAAAACCAGGAAATGCGCAAAGCCCTGACCTTCGCCATTGACCGGGCCGCTTTGGTGGACCGGTATTACCGGGGCTATGCCCGGGCAGCCACCCTTCCTGCATCCCCCAATTCCCCCTACTACAACAACCGTCTGGCCGCCAAGTACAGCTATGACATGGACAAGTTCGTCAAAGCGGTCACCGACACCGGCAACCTGGGCAAAGAGCTGGTGCTGCTGGTAAACAAGGACGACACGTTGCGGCTGCGAGTGGCCCGGACCATCGGCGAAGCCCTCCGCTCCGCAGGCTTTAACGTGGTCATGTCGGAGCTCAGCAGTTCCAATTTCCAGACCGCCCTGCGCTACCGCCAGTTTGACCTGTACCTGGGTCTGACCCGGCTGACTCCCAACATGGACCTCAGCTCCTTCTTCCGCACCGGCGGTAGTCTGCGCTACGGTCTTTTGACCGATCCCGCCATTTACTCCATGTGCCTGCAGGCACTGGCCAACCGGGGCAACTATTATAACCTCCACCAGGCGGTCATGGAAGACGGCCGTGTCTGCCCCATCCTCTTCCATTCCTACGGCATCCACGCCACCCGCGGCCTGCTGACCGGCCTGACCCCCTCCAGAGATGCGGTTTTCTACTATTCCATCGGCAAAACCCTGGAGGATGCCATGACTGTGGCAGAAGAAGCCAAACAGGAATAAGTTCCCAATTGCATTTCCCCCGGATCTGCGTTACAATAACTCCAACGAAACCACAAAAAGGAATGTACATCTTATGAAAAAGCTGATCCCTCTGCTGATCGTCTTTTGCCTGGTGCTCACCGCCTGCGGCAACGATCCCACTCCCACCACAGAGCCCACCGAGGCCCCCACCACCGAAGCACCCACCACTACCGCTCCCACCGAAGGACCTACCACCGCTCCCACGGAGCCTTCAACCCAGCCCACCACCGAAGCTACCGAGCCTCCCGCCCTTTACCGCCATCCCCTGAACGGCACTCCCCTGTACACCCCCTACAACGGCCGTCCCGTGGCCGTGGTCATCAATAACCACGGTGCCGCCCAGCCCCAGCACAGTGTCACCGATGCCGACATCTTCTATGAGATTATGGTGGAAGGCGGCATTACCCGCTGCCTGGCCGTATTCTCCGATCTGAGCGAGGTGGGCGAAATCGGCTCCATTCGTTCTGCCCGCACCTATTTCATCTCCCTTGCCAAGAGTTATGGTGCCGTTCTGGTTCATTCCGGCGCCAGTGTCCACGCCAGAAATGCATTCCCCTCCAGCGGTGTGCCCCATCTGGACGGCCCCGAGCCCTATTTCTACCGGAACCAGTCCCGTCTGAATGCCGGCTATGCCCTGGAGCACACCATGTTCACCACCGGTCCCCAGCTTCTGGCCTGCCTGCAGGAGCGGGGTCTGATGACCGAGCTTGCCGAAGGCACCGATTTCGGCCTGCGCTTTGACGATAATGCAACCATCTCCGGCGCTCCCGCCACCAAGGCCACCATCGTTTACAGTGTGGGCCGCAAAACCAATGAACTGAACTACGATCAGGCTCTGGGTATGTACCGGCTGACCCAGTTTGACAAGGAATACATCGACGGCAATACCGAAGATGCGGTTCCCTTCAGCAACGTGCTGGTGCTCTACGCCAAGCACCGCACCGTGGAGTCCGGTCACGTGTTCCACACCCTCACCGGCGAAAACAAGGGCTATCTGCTGATGAACGGCCAGATGGTTCCCATCCTCTGGCACCGTGAAAACGAACAGAGCCCCTTCACCTACACCCTGGAAGACGGCACCCCCGTGAACCTGAAGCCCGGCAGAACCTACATCAGCATCGTTCCCACCGGCTCCACCGTCACCGCAGAGTAAACCTGTTCCGCCCCGGCAAATTTCTGCCGGGGCGGTTTTTTGAAATGATTCAGAATTACCCGGCATACTGTAAAAACAAACAACATTACAGGAAATATGTATTGACAATTCATCCATTATGTGATATGATTCTTTTCGGTACAGATGTACCGAAACTGCGCTCATTTTGCGCATACCCTGGCAAGCCCGGGCTATTCAGATCCATATCAAGGCGCCACATAACTGACGGTTTTCGCAGAGCACTGCGAGGGAGTGTGGTGTAATAAGGCCGACCGTCTGGGCAATTCGATTCAACTTGAGTCGGGTTGCTATTTTTATTTCCCTGAATTTCCCATCATAAAGGAGCAAGCTATGAGCTTTACATACAAGGGCCTGAAGGCCCAGGTGAATGCCTATACCGTATCCGACGCAGAAGTGGATCGCCAGATGCACCGTCTGCTGCAGCAGAGCCCCAGAATCGCCGCCGTGAATGACCGCCCCACCCAGCTGGGTGATGAAGTGGTGCTGGACTACGCAGGTTTCTGCGACGGTGAGCAGTTTGCCGGCGGCACCGCCGAAAACCAGACATTGGTTCTGGGCAGCGGTATGTTTATCCCCGGTTTTGAAGAGCAGCTCATCGACAAGGTCCCCGGCGAGCAGGTCACGGTCTGCGTCACCTTCCCCGAAAGCTACCATGCCGAGAACCTGGCCGGAAAAGCTGCCCAGTTCCGCTGTGTCATCCATGAGATCCGGGTCAAGACCCCCTATGAACTGGACGACACCTTCGCCCGGGAAGTGGGCGGCTGCGAGAATCTGGAGGATATGCGTCAGAAGATGAAGCAGTCCCTTCAAAGCTACGCCGACGAGCGGGGCGAAATGGACCTGCAGGATCAGCTCCTGCGCCAGGCCGCCGAGACACTGGAGGTTTCCTTCACCGACCAAGAGATCGACGGTGCCGTTCAGGATCAGATGGAATCCCTCCGGGCCCAGCTGTCCAGACAGGGTCTGACCATTGAGATGTACTGCAACTTTATGAACACCAACGAAGAGCAGCTCCGTGCCGATGCCCGGCCCGATGCCCTGATCGCCCTGCGCAGCCAGGCCGCCATCGATAAGATCATCGAGCTGGAGGGTCTGGAAGCCACCGACAAGGAAATTGCCGAGGCCCTGGCCCTGATCTGCCGCCAGAACGGCATCACCCTGGAGCAGCTGAAGCCCCACTACACCGCCGAGCTGGAACAGGCGGTCATCAAAAGTGTACTCACCACAAAGGTTCTGCGCCTGATCCGGGACGCAGCCACCGTTGAGGTAGTATAATATAAGTTCATCAACAATTGTGCCGCACTGCGGCGCGTATAAACAAGGAGGAAAAACCTACTATGGCAATCGAATTTGTAGATGGCAAGTATGTAGACGAAAAGGGCATCGTGAAACTGGACCCTGTCGTTTACAAGGACTGGCAGATCGCTGAAGAAGCTGAAAAGACTCTGCCCTCCGTGGATTACTTCCGGGAGAAGCTGGGCCTGCTGCCCGAGGAAATCATCCCCTACGGCAAGACCCCCAAGATCGACTTCATCAAGGTCATGAACCGTCTGAAGGACAAGCCCGACGGCAAGTTCATCGAAGTTACCGCTATCACCCCCACCCCCTTCGGCGAGGGTAAGTCCACCGTTTCCCTGGGCCTGATCGAGGGTCTGGGCTACATCGGCAAGAACGCCGGCGGCGCTCTG
>JAZSLC010000197.1:0-9417 GCA_045535175.1 Faecousia sp.
TTGAGAAAGATGTTAGAAAAGATCTTCAAACTGTCTCAGCACAAAACCAACGTAAAGACAGAAGTCATGGCCGGTATTACCACCTTTATGACCATGGCCTATATCCTGGCTGTTAACCCCAGCATTCTGGGTGACGCCGGTATGGACTCCACGGCCGTCCTGCTGGCTACCGCCATTGCCTCTTTCGTCGCCACCACCTGCATGGCTCTCTGGGCCAACCTGCCCTTCGCCCTCTCCGCAGGCATGGGCCTGAACGCATTCCTGGCCTACACCGTGGTCCTGGGCTACGGCTACAGCTGGCAAATTGCTTTGCTGGCGGTTTTCGTGGAAGGCATCCTGTTTATTATCCTCTCCCTGACCAACGTCCGTGAAGCCATTTTCAACGCCATCCCCCTGACCCTGAAGAAGGGCGTCAGCGTAGGTATCGGTCTGTTTATCGCTTTCATCGGCCTGCAGAACGCCGGCCTGGCAGTAGATTCCTCCACTCTGGTGACCATCACCAGCTTCACCGAGAATTTCAATACCAGCGGCATCTGCGCCCTGCTGGCTCTGGTGGGCCTGATGATCACCGCCATCCTCTACATCAAGAACGTTAAGGGTGCCATCCTCATTGGCATCATCGCCACCTGGGTCGTCGGTATGCTGTGCCAGGTCACCGGCCTGTACATCCCCGACAATGCAAATTATTTCTCCCTGTACCCCACCCTGGGCATGACCGACTTTAGCAAGCTGGGTGAAACCTTCGGCCAGTGCTTCAACGCGGACTTCAGCAACGTCAGCCCCGTAAGTTTCATCGTCATTATCTTCAGCTTCCTGTTTGTGGACCTGTTTGACACCCTGGGCACCCTGATCGGTGTTGCCACCAAGGCCAAGATGCTGGATAACGAAGGCCGTCTGCCCGGCATCAAGCCCGCTCTGATGGCTGACGCTGTGGGCCCCCCCGTGGGCGCCGCTCTGGGCACCCCCCCCGCCACCACCTTCGTGGAATCCGCTTCCGGTGTTGCCGCCGGCGGCCGCACCGGTCTGACCGCCATGGTTACCGGCCTGCTGTTCCTGCTGAGTACCCTGTTCGCCCCCATCTTCACTGCCATCCCCTCCTTCGCCACTGCACCCGCTCTGATCATGGTTGGTTTCCTGATGGTTGGCACCGTAACCGAAATCCGCTTTGATCTGGATAACCTGACCGAGTCCGTTCCTGCCTATCTGGCCATCATTGCCATGCCTCTGTTCTACTCCATCTCCGAGGGCATCAGCCTGGGCGTCATCTCCTACGTGATCCTGAACCTGGCTGCCGGCAAGGGCAAGAAAGTGGCTCCCCTGATGTACATTCTGGCTGTCCTGTTCATCCTGAAGTACATTTTCCTGTAAACCAAAAAGGGGCTGTCTCAAAACAACAATCATGGATAAGCCCAGCAGAAAGCGGATCTAATGTGGCCGTAGGGGACAGGTTTCTGCCCCAATGCGTGACTTTCCCGGGAGGCGAAACGCCTCCCCTACGGTTTATACAGAAAGAGGAGCAATCTCATTCATTTGGGGACAGCTCCTTCCATATTACTATAAGAATAGGAGGTTCCACCATGGCCGAAAATATTCTGAACATCCCCGCTGAATCCCCACCGCCACCGGATCTGAAGACCGCCAGGAAGCACTTTTCCCGTCTGGGCCTCAGTGTGCTGCTGATTTTTGTGGCCGGCACCCTGCTGCAGGTGCTTTTTTCTCTGCTGGCCGAAGCATTTGCCCCCCAACTGGAAAGCCACCCCTGGGGTATGTGGCTGGTGATTTTCGTTCCCCTGTATCTGATGGGTATGCCCCTGGGTATGCTGCTGATGCGCACCGTGCCTGCCATCCCTCCGGAGCGTAAAAGCCTGAAAGTCACCCATTTCCTGTGGTTCCTTCCTGTCAGCATCTGCATGATGTATGCGGGCAATCTGCTGGGCAACTTCCTGACGGGGCTCATCCGGACCTTTATTGGTCTGCCCACAACAAATCCCGTGGAATCCCTGATTTCCGTCACCGGCACACTTCCCCGGATCCTGTTTGTGGTCATTCTTGGCCCCATTGCCGAAGAGCTGGTCTTCCGCAAATTCCTCATTGACCGGATGGCTCCCTACGGCGAAAAGCTGGCCGTTTTCCTCTCTGCCCTGATGTTCGGCCTGTTCCACGGAAACCTGTCCCAGCTCTTCTACGCCTTTGCCCTGGGCCTGGTGTTCGGTTACGTGTATCTGCGAACCGGGAAACTCCGTTACAGTGCCCTGCTGCATATGTTTATCAACTTTATCGGCGGCGTGGTAGGTCCCCTGCTGCTTGAAAAGATCGGAGATATCCCCACCGACTTCACCGCCCTCAGCGCCCAGGAAATCATCGAGGTGCTTCCGGGGCTGCTGATCCTGACAGCCTATTCCATGGCCATGATGGCCACTGCTGTGGTCGGTCTGATCCTCCTTTGCGTCAACCTGAAAAAGCTTTTCTGGAAGGGCGCCCCCAAGGAGCTTCCCCTGGGTACCGAAGCCAAAACAGCTTTCCTCAACGCAGGCATGATTGCCCTTGGGGGCGTTCTGTTTGCCCTGATTATTTACAGCCTGTTCTGACACAAACGCCACCCCGGTTCGGGGTGGCGTTCTTTTATGGCCTACAGGGAATCACGCATCGGGAAATGCCCACAGGGTCTCCCGGATGATCTCACTGACCGTGGGATGGGGGAAAATGATCTGCCTTGCATCGGCAACCCGAAGGTGCAGCTCCATCATTTCCGCCGCACCCCAGATGATCTCTCCGGAATAGGCACCCAGCAGATGGACCCCCAAAACCGTCCGGTGCTTTTTATGGATCAGGATCTTGCACAGGCCGTCTGCGCGGTCGTTTTCCGCCACGAACCGGCCTGAGTAGCGCATGGACAGCTTCTGCACCTCATAATCGATGCCCTTTCCCCGGCATTCTTCCTCGGTTTTTCCCACCGAGGCCACTTCCGGCTGGGTATAGATTACCGCCGGGTTGGCATGGTAGCGCATGGCATCAGCTTTTCCCAGCATATGGTTCACCGCCACTTCCGCCTCCCGGTAGGCGGTGTGGGCCAGCATATGGTGGCCATTCACATCGCCCACGGCGTAAACGCCCTCCACATTGGTCCGGCACATCAAATCCACCGGGATCCCTCCGGGGCCATGCTCCACGCCGATGGTATTGAGGCCCAGGCCGGCGGTGTTGGGTCTGCGGCCGATGGACAGCAGCACCCGGTCCGCCGGGAGTTCCCGGCGTGCACCATCGGGCGCTTCCACAAGCACTTTGCCCGGCACCACCCCGGCACATTTATGATTCAGCAGGAAGCTGATTCCCTGCTGCTCCAGCTGCTTTTGCAGCATCCCGCTGATTTCCCGATCAATGGCTCCGCCGATGTGACCCAGCATTTCCACCACCGTCACTTCCGAACCCACTGCCGCATAGTAGGCAGCCATCTCCAGACCGATGACACCGCCACCCACCACCGTCAGCTTTCCGGGAATCTCCGTCAGGTCCAGAATCTCCCGGCTGGTCAGCACAAAGCTGCCCAGATGCTCCCGAACCCCGGGAATAGGAGGAACCACCGGAGAAGAGCCCGTGGCGATCAGCAGCCGGGTGCCCTCATACAGGTTCCCGCCGGCCATCACCTGAAAACGGCCCTCTTCCCGGCCCTGGATCAGGGCCTCTTCCGGCACAACTGTCACGCCGTACTCCTTCAGCTTGCCCCGAACCCCGGCCACCAGGGTGCGGACCACTTTGTTTTTCCGCTTGATAACGGCTGCCTGATCCAGCTTTACACCTTCGCAGGTCACGCCGTAGGCCGCCCCATGGAGGGCCTGCCGGTAATGCTTTGCACTGCTGAGCAGCGCTTTGGAGGGAATGCAGCCTTCATTGAGGCAGACCCCACCCAGGGCCCGCTTCTCAAACAAAACCGTATTCAGACCGCCACGGGCTGCCCGCTCCGCAGCCAGATAGCCGCCGGGGCCGCCGCCAATTACCATCAGATCAAACACCATAAAAATATCCTCCCGGTTGTTTTTCTTAAGAATAACATCCGGGAGGAATTTAATCTGTGATGTTGTCACCATTGCCGGATAGTCCGGCGGTATTTTTACTGTTTCTTAGCCTTGCGGGACCGATCCACCAAAAAGCCGATGGCCATGATCACAACGAATACGATCAGATACCACAGGCAGGCCATTCCATGGCCGAAAATGCAGGCAATGATCATAAACACACTGCCACACAGCGCCAGAATGGGCAGCACAAAGCGGCGAACTACGCTCTGATCCTTCTCCTTGCGCATCCACTGGATCAGAATGGGCAGGTACATCAGATAAATGGTGATGATGGGCAGTTCCGTGGAGTCGAAGACGAAGGGACCGCTCCAGGTGCCGGCCAAATTGCTCAGGTAGAAGTACAGGAACCATGCGGCAGTGACCGCCAGAGCAAAGATGGCGGAGTTGCCGGGCATATTGGTCTTCTTATCCACCTGGCCGTAGGTTTCGGGGTCGGGACCCTCGCCACGGGCTGCCAGGGAATACATACAACGGGTGCAGCCCAGCATCAGACCATTGGTGGTACCCAGGCAGGAAATGGCGATAAACAGATTCAGCACATTGCCCAGGAAGTTGCCGAAGATATTGGTAAAGGCCACGGTGGCGCCCTTGTCGATCAGTTCCTGGTTGGTAGCACCGCCAGCCACACCGATGTAGTACAGCAGGTAGGTGGCCACGATGATGACACCGCCCAGAATCAGCGCCTTGGGCAGGTTCTTCTTGGAGTCCTTGATCTCCGCGTTGACGGAGGTAGCAATGATCCAGCCCTCATAGGCAAAGGCCGTTGCGCAAACAGAGGCAAAGAGGGGATTGGTAGCGGTGGCCGCCACGGAGGCCTTGTTCACAAAGTTTTCCTGCATGGTGCCGCTGGCCAGTCCGTAAATCAGGCCTACCACAGCCATCAGGGCCAGGGGAATCAGCTTGATCACGGTGGTGCTGGTCTGGAATTTGCCGGCTGCCTTGGGGGACAGGGCATTAATGGCATAGGTTCCGCAGAGGTAGAACAGCGTCAGCGCGATGCACTCCGGTCCAATGATGCAGCCGCCCTGAGAGGCAGGAATGATCAGAGGAAAGTTAGGGAAGGCAGAGGTGATAAACTCCAGAGTATACCGGGCAGAAACCCAGGCCAGAGCCGAAGTCATACCGGGGAAGTAGATGGTAGCCGAGAACCAGCCCATCAGATAGCCGTACCGGGGGCCCACCGTTGCCTCGGCGTAGTCCACAAGGCCGTTGACCCGTTCGTATTTCTGACCCATGAAGGAGAAGGTCAGCAGGCATACCAGCATGATGGCACCGCCAATGATCCAGGCCAGAATGCCCAGGGGCATATCTCCACCGGTTTTGGTCAGAATGGTCTGGGCCTTAAAGAAGACACCGGAGCCGATTACGATGCCAACCACCATACAGATAGCCGTAAACAGGCCATACTTACGTTGCAGTTTTTGTTCCATGAGAATCCTCCTTTTGGTGATAATATACTCCTAATGTTATTGGAATTCGTCCTCATTGTCAACCTCTAATTAGATTTTTTAATGCTCGATTTCTGCATTTCCCCCTCATTCTCTCCCTATCAAGTTCTGCAAATGCGAAACCGGAAGGCCAAAGGCCCCTGACTTTCGTCAGGGGCCTTCAAATATTATCCTGCAAAGAGAATGCCCAGCAGCAGGCAGGTCTGACCCACCGCGTTGATGATCTGGGCAGTCCAGTTGGACTTTGCGTCCTCGTTGCTGAACTTATGCTTGCGGAACCAGCCCATAAAGCCCATCAGGCCCATCCAGGCGATAAAGAACAGCAAGCTGGGAAGACCGGTGACAGCCGCCAGCACACCGCTCCAGCTGATCTTCCCGAAGCCGATCACAAAAGAAATCAGCATCAGCAGAAAACCCGTTGCCTGCATGGGCACAAAGGGCTTGTTGAGCCAGCGAAGATCTTTTTTTGCGATGCCCAGTACCAGTTTCCAGGCTACCTTGCAGCAGCCAGCCAGCACGCTCAGTGCCGCACCGATCATAAAGAGCGGAGATTGGAATCGGCTTGCAATGATCACCATACTGATACCGAAACTCAAAACAGGAATGGCATCCACCAGCGCCAGTCCCACTGTAAATCCTTCCATAATGAACCTCCCGGTTAATTTTTTTCTATTATAACATTTGAAGAATTACAATTCTATGGGCAAACAGCATAAGATTTCTCCCCCAAAGCGGTGGATTTTCACAAACTTTCCGGCAGGAATTGACATTGCCATATAAAGGTGATATTCTTATACTGAACACGTTCATATAAATCATCCCAAAGGAGAGAAGGCTTATGAACTCAAAAGAAATGAAACAAGCAAGAGTGCAGTTGTTCCGGGATGCCGCAAACTGGCACAAAACCGACCGCATTCCCCACTTTGCCAACGTGGTCACCTGGAAGGTCTTTGACGCCGGTTACACCCTGGACCAGGCCATGACCAATTTTGAGGTTCTGGAAGACACGGTTGTCAAGTTCCTGGACCGCTATCCGGTGGACGGCCTGATGGATGTGGGTATCCGCAACCAGTTCACCGTCACCGAAGCCTTTGGCGAAGGGGGCTATTACTATTATAATGAGGAAGTGGTGGGCATCCACGATCACGCCCACTGCACCGTGGACACCCTGCAGCAGTATCTGGACGATCCCATCAAATACGCCTGGGAAGTGATCCTTCCCAAGAAATACGGTGCCAGCTGGGACGACAAGGGCTTTGACGTCTGGAAGAAGACCTTTGCCGAGTATATGCGCTACACCAAGTACATCCTGCATATGTCCGGCATCACCGGAAAGAAGTATGGCCTGCCCAGCCTGTCCCCCAACAACCCCATGAGCGGTGCCATCGTTCTGGGTATCGAGGAACTGTTCTCCAACCTGCTGGGCATCCAGCAGCTGAGCGTGGCCATGCGCCGCAATCCCGACGCCATTGAAGCCTTCATCAACCGCTGGGACGAAGAGCGCATTATGCCCGCCATCGAAAAGATCAAGGCCGGCAAGGGCCCCAACTACAAATACTGCTTCGACTCCTCCATTCTGATGCTGGCCCACAATGTTATGAATAAGAAACAGTTCGAGCGGTTCTACTGGCCCCATCTGAAGCTGCTGCTGGATGCCTATGCCGAAAAGGGCATGAACCTGCGTATTTTCACCGAGGGCAGCATTCTGCGCTTTGCAGAATACTTCAAGGATTACCCCAAGGGCGTGCTGACCTTCCACATTGAGCAGGATGATCCCTTTGAGTTCCGCAAGGCCCTGCCCAATGTGTGCATCATGGGCGGCCTGTCTACCGAACTGCTGGCCAACGGCACCCCCGAGGAGTGTGTGGCCTACACCAAGCGTCTGTGCGACGAACTGGGCAGCGAGGGTGGCTTCATCCTCTCCGAGGGCAAAATGCTCTCCTACCGCAACGATGCCAAGTCCGAAAACTACAAGGCTGTCTGCGATTTTGTAAGCGGCTACAGACTGTGAGGTGCGCTGATATGAAAAATGAATTCAAATCCTACCCGGAAGGCTTCCGGAAGCTGATGCGCAAGCTGGTTCCCTGGTACTTCGGACCCATGCGTGAGAAGATGATGCGGCTGCTGCTGACCATCCTCACCGACGGCTGAGAGGGACTGCCATGATTATCATTGGTGAAAAAATCAACGGCGCCATTCCCTCCATCAAAACCGCCATTGCGGAGCGGAACGAGGCCCTGATCGTCGAAAGAACCCTGGCCCAGGCCAAGGCCGGCGCAAACTTTTTGGACTGCGCCCCCTCCACCGCCACGGAAATCGAGTATGAAACCATGGTCTGGCTCATCGGCCTGATGCAGGGTGCTACCGACGTGCCCCTTTGCATCGACTCCCCCAACGCCAGGCTGCTGGCCCGGATCATCGAAGAAGGCCACCTGAAGCGGCCGGGTATGGTCAACTCCGTCAACGAAGAGGGCGACAAATGTGAAACCATTTTCCCCCTGATTGCCGGCACCCCCTGGGAAGTGGTTGGTCTTACCTGCGACCAAACAGGCATCCCCGCCGATCCTCAGAAGAAGGTGGACATCGCCAAGCGGATCATTGACAAGGCGGTCAAATACGGCGTTGCCCTGAATCAGCTGCACATTGACCCCTGTGTCATGGCCCTGGCCACCATGCCCTCCGCCATGGAGGACTTCGCCTTCTGCATCCGGAGCATCCACGACTACGCCCCCGAAGTGAAGGTCACCGGCGCCATCTCCAACATCAGCTTTGAGATGCCCGCCAGAAAGTATGTCAACATGAACTGCATGGCTTACGCCATCGCTGCCGGTCTGGACAGCGCCATCATGGACCCCTGCAGCCAGGATATGATGGGCACCATTTATGCCTGCGAAGCCCTGCGCATGAGCGACAAGGGCGGCAGAAAGTACAACCGGGCATACCGCAAGGGTTTGTTCGGACAAAAGAAGTAAAGGAGAATACATACCATGATCGATTTTGAAACCCTCGCCACCGCCATGGGTGAACTGGACGAAGATACCGTCAAGGAAGAGCTGGAAAAGGTTGCTTCCCCCGAAGAAGCCGAAAAGGCCATGGAAGCCTGCCAGAAGGGCATGGACACCGTGGGCAGCCTTTTTGAAGAAGGGGAATATTTCGTGGGCGACCTGATCTACGCCGGCGAACTGATGACCGATGCCGTGGAAGTGCTGAAGCCCTATCTGGCCGGCAACGCAACCTCCGGCGCCAAGACCCGAATGATTCTCTGCACCGTCAAGGACGATCTGCACGACATCGGCAAGAACATTGTCCGTTCCATGCTGGAAGCTAACGGCTTCGACGTGCTGGACCTGGGCATCGATTGCCCCGCCCAGAAGGTAGTGGAAACTGCCAAGGCCGAAGGCATCAAGATCGTGGCCCTTTCCGGTGTGCTGACCCTGGCGCTGGATTCCATGAAGGCAACCGTGGAGGCCATCCGGTCTGCCGGCCTGGAGTGCAAGGTCATCATCGGCGGCGCTCCTGTTTCCGCAGAAGCCTGCAAGAACATCGGTGCCGACGAGTGGGCCCATAGCCCCCAGAAAACCGTGGCCACCTGCAAAGCCTGGGCTGAGTAACAATCATTTAAGGGAGCGCTCCATCGAAGCGCTCCCTTTTTTCATTAATCCGACCAAAGGCGGTATTTGCTGAAAGCCACCCAAGAGCTTGCAGATGCATCCAATCAGCCCGGTTCCCGGTCGAAAAGCAAGGTTACCTTAAACAGGTCCCCGTCCACCGTCAACTGCAGGGAACCCCCCTGCAATTCCATCAGGTTCTTGGAAATGTTCAGTCCCAGGCCGCTTCCCTCTGTATTGCGGGAGGCATCCCCCCGGACAAACCGCTCCAGTAGCTCCTCGGAA
>JAZSLC010000108.1:0-2490 GCA_045535175.1 Faecousia sp.
ATGCCCACATCGGCCCTTTCGGAAATGTTGCGACTTTTGGGGGAATATCGGTAAAATCTATAGATTTTACCGATGGGCCGATGTGGTCATCGGCCCCTACACCTGTGAATAAAGGTTTTTCGACAGTCTGACAGGGCACCCCAAAGGGTGCCCTGCAAGTTTATTGGTAGCCGTGTTCCTTGAGCCAGTTCATGGTGTGGACGCAGTCCTGAGTGATGAAGAGTTCCCAGCTATGGGTGGTTCTGAGACCGTTCGGAAGGGTGACAGGTTTGCCCTCCAGGTAGATCCAATCCCAGTTGGAGTAGGCATTCCGCAGGGAACGCGACTGGGCCATGGTGCCCATTTCGCAGTCTTTGAGCAGAGCTTCCACCAGCTCCCTCATATCCTCCCGGTCGTAAACGAGGTTTTCCTCTTTCTCCCCATAGAAGCGGATGGCTTCCAGCCTTTCCAGAATGGCATCTGCAGTGGTGTAATTCTTGCCGAATACGCAGATGGGGTCGCTCAGCAGCCGGATCATGGATTGACCGGCCACGGTGGCGGTGTCCACATAGAGGGTCCGCTGCCTGATGGAGCCGTCCTTCATGGTGTAGTCGAATATCAGTTCCACATCCAGCTCCCCGTTGTTGGCCATTTCCGGATGATCCACTGCGTATTGGTGGATGGAAAGCACATCCTTAATATCCTGAGGATCCGTCAGGTCATAGTCCCAATTGCTGTTGCGGAACTGATTGCCGGTGTAAATCCGCACGGCCTGGACCTGTTCCGGCTTGGGGACCCAGCGGGTGATGCCGATGGGGTCCAGAATGGTCACCAGCACGGTCAGGCCGAAGATACCCAGCAAAATGGCGAAGCGCAGAACGTTCTTCCAGCGGAACACCCGGATGGTGCGGTTTATCAGCATCAGGCCGGTCACAAAGCCGATGGCCAGGCCCACCAGCAGGAAGAGAATGTTCTCCTCACTGAGGAACAGGTTGCAGAAGAGGTGCAGGGCGGTGCCGGCACAGAAGGTGTACATCACCAGAAATACCGGGGCGGCAGGGGGGAAGGCGATGAAGTCTGCCGCCTTTTCCAGATGGCGCTTCCGGTACAGCAGCAGGGCCAGGCCCATAAACACCAGGCCAACCCCAGCGCAGATGCCCAGATAGCCCCAGCCGTCCACCAGCTGAATCAGGGGGGCGAGTTTGCTGGCATCCAGCCATTCAAACCGGAAAAAGTTGATGGTGGGGCAGAACAGCAGGAAAGGTTCGAAGTCCAGCTCCACGCCGTACAGGTGGGGCATATACAGTTCCTGCACCAGCCACAGCACGATGCCCGAGAAGAAGTTGATGATTCCGTAGACCACCAACATGGCAAAGCGGTTGCCCACCAGCATGGTGCTGAAGGCAGCCACCCCGAAGAAGAACAAAAACTGCAATGTGGTGGCAGTGAGCCACAGCAGGGCCGCGCTCCAGTAGCTTCCCAGGAAGGACATCAGCAGCAGGGCAAAAACGGAGTTGGGAATCAGGCTGAAGGCCAGGGCAGAGGCGGTATGGGTCAAAAACCAACCTTCCCGGCGAATGGGCAGGGCGTGCAGCGCGTTGCACATCCGGCTCTGGAACAGGTCACCGAACAGCAGCTGGGCCACCAGGAAGGCGTAAGCCACATTGATAGCGGAGGACACCATAATCAGGTCCCCAATATTGATGGCCAAATAGTAGGAGCTGTCGGTAATGACAGAGGTACCCACGATCAGCAGCATAAAGATGCCGTAAAGGACCCAGGCCGGTGCGAACCGGGTCAAATTCTTCATAAAAAGGGTCTTGTTAAAGAACGATGTTTTTAACTTCATAGTTCACACCTCCCAGTTCATAAATAAAGATCTCCTCCAAAGAGAGGGGCAGTACATCGAAATAAGCCGGATGGGTGGCAGCAACCTTTTCGGTGACATCCTGGGCGCTGCCCCGGATAATGAGGGTCTGAAGCCTGCCGGAGTTGCTTTCGTGGAGCACCTCCAGGTCCTGGGGCACCGTTCCCACAATCTGCAGCTTCACAATGGAGCCCTGCATATCCGCAAGGCTGCGCTCCAGAAGCATTTTGCCGTGGTCCATAATGCCCACATGGTCGCAGATGTCTTCCAGTTCCCGCAGGTTGTGGGAGGAGATCAGCACGGTGGTTTCCTTCTGGGCCACTTCCGCCAGAATCAGGCTCCAGACCTGACGGCGCATAACGGGATCCAGGCCGTCCACCGGTTCGTCCAGAATCAGCATATCCGGCCGGGTGCAGATGCCCAGATGGAAAGAGGCCTGCTCCTGCATACCCTTGGAGAACCGGCGAATCTGACCGTTTCTGGGGAGCTGAAAGACTTCATACAGCCGATCAAACAGGGCGTTGACGAAGTTTGGATAAATGCCCCGGTAGAATTTGCGCATATCCTCCATGGTGGCGGAGGGGAAGTAGAAGATATCGTCGGGAATGGAGCAAATGCGAACCTTGGCATCGGGGTTTTCCCAA
>JAZSLC010000078.1:0-12745 GCA_045535175.1 Faecousia sp.
GTGTAGTACTCCCGGTCGGTGACGCCGGGGATCTTGCCGTAGCGCTTCTGGTCCATGCGGATAAACCGACCGGACAGGCCCTCTGCGGGAGTAAGTCGGATCGTAGCCATGTCGTTCTGTGAGCCAAGGAGTTGTAGTTAACACTTGTCTTCCTAAGACCGCTTGGCCTCCGACTTGTGTAGTACTCCCGGTCGGTGACGCCGGGGATCTTGCCGTAGCGCTTCTGGTCCATGCGGATGAACCGGCCGGAGAGGCCCTCTGCGGGGGTAGCCAGCAGGGTGATGTTCATCTGCATTTCTTTGGACTTATTGTCGCAGTAATTGCGCATGAAGCCGATGATCTCCAGACCCTTCTTCTGCAGGTCCTCGCTCTGGCCGTGGTGGCCGCCGTAGAGGGAGGTAAGGGTCTCGGCCAGGCCGATGAAGCCGATGGAGAGGGTGCCGTGCTTCAGCACCTCCCGCAGGTCGTCCTGGGCGCTCAGGTATTCGCTGTCCAGCCACACGCCCTGCCCCATCAGGAAGGGGTAGTTGTAGATGTGCTTGTCCGCCTGAATCTCAAAGCGGTCCAGCAGCTGCTGTGCCACCAGTTCCAGCATGGCCTGAAGCTTCTCATAGAAGACCTTCTCGTCACCTTTGGACTCGATGGCGAGACGGGGCAGGTTGATGGAGGTGAAAGAGAGGTTACCACGGGAGTAGGCAATCTGACGGGTGGGGTCGTAGACGTTGCCCATGACACGGGTACGGCAGCCCATGGTGGCCACTTCGGTCTCGGGGCGGCCGGGCACATAGTACTGCAGGTTGAAGGGGGCATCCAGGAAGGTGTAGTTGGGGAAGAGCCGGTTGGCGCTGACCTTGCAGGAGAGCCGGAACAGGTCGTAGTTGGGGTCGCCTTCGTTGTAGTTGACGCCTTCCTTGACCTTGAAGATGTGGATGGGGAAGATGCAGGTTTCGCCGTGACCCAGACCCGCATCCAGAGCCAGCAGAATGTTGCGGATGACCATGCGGCCCTCGGGGGTGGTGTCGGTGCCGTAGTTGATGGAGGAGAAGGGGGTCTGGGCGCCGGCACGGGAGTGCATGGTGTTCAGATTGTGGACGAAGCCCTCCATGGCCTGCTGGGTGTCCCGGTCGGTCTTGGCCCAGGCGCGCTTCTTGGCCTTCAGGATCAGCTTTTCGGCCTGTTCGGCAGTCAGGTCATAGCGCTCTGTCAGCTGCCGGGCAACCGCACTGACAAAGGCAGGGCTGTTTTCCAGACGGGCAGTTTCGCCGGAGGCTTCCTCGGCAGCCTTCACGGCAGCAGCCACGTTCTCGGCCTCGTCGTCCAGCTCCAGCAGATCTTCCAATGCTTCCTTCAGCCGGCGGTTGAAGGCCTTGCGGTAGGTCTTGGCCACGCCTTCGGCCATGCCGTAGTCGAAGTTGGGGATGGACTGGCCGCCGTGCTGGTCGTTCTGGTTGGACTGAATGGCGATGGCAGCCAGGGCGGCATAGCTGGCGATGGAGTTGGGCTCCCGCAGATAGCCGTGACCGGTGGAGAAACCGCCGTGGAACAGCTTCAGAATGTCGATCTGGCAGCAGGTGGTGGTGAGGCTGTAGAAGTCGAAATCGTGGATGTGGATATCGCCTTCCCGGTAAGCAACGGCGTGTTCGGGCCGCAGCAGGTACATTTCGTTGTAGGCCTTGGCACCGGCGGCACCGATCTGGAGCATGGAACCCATGGCGGTGTTGCCGTCGATGTTGGCGTTGTCACGCTTCATGTCGCTGATACGGGCATCGATGTGGGTGATCTCCTGGATGGTCTTCATCAGGGAAGTACCGGCCTCTCTGGCTCTGGTACGGGTGGCGCGGTAGAGGATGTAAGCTTTGGCGGCGGCATTGAAGCCGTGGTTCATCAGCTGCTTTTCCACCATGTCCTGAATGACCTCGATGTTGGGGGATTCGGTGGTGAAGCGGCTTTCTAGCTCCAGCTGGACACTGTTGGCGACTCTGGCGGCGTCGGCGGCGTTGCCCTCGCCGGAGGCCTCCAGTGCTTTGAGAATTGCAGCGGCAATTTTGCCCTGTTCGTAAAGGACCACGCGGCCGTCACGCTTGATAATACTGTGAATCATAGCAAAAGACCTGACTTTCTGAATATTTTCGCTTAAAATGGCGACACAAGATATTGTGCCGCGCTGCGACAGTTCCCACAATATATTGCCACAAAGGTTGCCATTTGTCAATAGGCAATCCCAGGAAAGACAAAAAAACCGGCCCGGAAAGCCCAGGCCGGGTTATTTGCGCATCATTTAGTTCTGAGGAAAGGCAGCATCGAAGGTGATCACGGTGTAATAGGTGGTGTCTTCCAGCCGGTTCAGGGCTTCGTTCAGATGGCGGCGGATGGCTTTCTTTTCGTCCATGAGCCGGTAGGGGAGCACGATGTCAAAGATCAGGTTGGTGTGGTCCATGCCCCGAACCATGCGGAAATCATGGATGCTCAGCTCCGGATGATACTCCCGCAGGACGGTCAGCACAAACTCCCGGATCCGGTCCAGTTCCGGATCGCCGGTAACCACCGGATCGTAGTGGATCACCAGATGGACGTTGTGCTTCTGCAGGCACCGGCGCTCCAGCTCGTCGATCAGATCGTGGCACACCAGGGGATCCTCGTCCTTGCTCATTTCCACGTGCATGGAGGCGAAGCGCTGGCCGGGGCCGTAGTCGTGGACCATCAGATCGTGGTAGCCCAGGACCTTGGGCTCCTGGGTGACGGTTTCAATGATGGCCTGACGAAGCGCCGGGTTGGCGGATTCTCCCAGCAGGGGGCTGATGGTTTCCCGGGCCAGACCCACGCCGCTCCACAGGATGAACAGGGCCACGGCCATGCCGAACCAGCCGTCCACCCGCCAGGAAAAGGCGGTTTCCAGAATGGCGGCCACCAGCACCGCAGCAGTGGCCAGACAGTCGTTGCGGCTGTCGGCGGCGGTGGCTTCCAGGGCGGTGGAGCCGATGAGCTTGCCCAACTTCCGGTTCAACAGGCTCAGCCACAGCTTGATGGCGATGGAGAGCACCAGCACCGCCGCCAGAGGCAGGGAAAAGGCCACCGGCGTGGGCTCCAGAATCTTATGGAAGGAGGTTTTGGCCAGCTCGAAGCCGATCAGCAGAATCAGGGCCGCTACCGCCAGGCCCGAAAGGTACTCGTACCTTGCGTGGCCGTAGGGATGGTCTTCGTCGGCAGGCTTTTCCGCCAGCCGGAAGCCGATGAGGGTCACAATGGAGCCTGTGGCATCCGTCAGATTATTCATGGCATCGGCAGTGATGGAAACGGAACCGGACAGGGTACCGATGGTCAGTTTCCCGCCGAAAAGCAGCAAATTGCAGAGGATGCCCACAATGCCCGAAAGCCGTCCCGTTTTGGCCCGGCCTTTGGGGGTGGCAGGATCCTCCCGGACAAAGAGGCGCAGCAGGAGGTTAGTCAAGAAGAGGTCCCCTTTCTGAAGATGGGTTTTCCTCATTATACGCCTTTGCCGGGAAAAAAGCAATGCAAAAAGGGCGCTAAAGGGGTCTCTCCTCCGGCATCCGGGCTACCTTGCCCCAGGGGGGCGTCACCTTGTTTTCCGGCAGCAGCCACAGCACGGGAATGCCCATGGCGGCGGATTCTTCCGGGAAGGGGGCGTAGCCGTCGGTCAGGAGGATGATGCAGGAGGGGAGGTCCCGGGCCATATGGTCCCTTATATATTGGAATACCGCGGAAAAATCCGTGCCGCCCCCACCCTTGGGTTTGATGGACAGAAGCTCCTGTTCATCCGAAAAGGGGATGGGCGGGATCACTTCCGCGTCGAAAAAGCCCAGCCAGCCGCTGAGCCGGCCCTGAAATTGCTCCAGGGCGCCCTTTACCTCAGAAAAGGCGGCGGTCAGCAGATCGTCAGACACGGAACCGGAGGTATCGGCCATAAACAGAACCTTTTCCACCCTTTCCTGGGGGTCGCCCCAGTCCGGCAGGAAGAAATCCCCCTCATAGCGCCGGTCCGGCGGGGAGAAGGTGTAATCATAGGGGTCCTCCTGAATGAACTCATTCAGGATGGTGCGCCAGTCGATGCGGGAGCCGGTCAGCTCCTTCAAAAGCCGCTGGGCGCACAGGGGCACCAGCCCCCGGGTGTTGGAGGGATCCCGGACGGAGATGGCCTCGCAGGCCTCCTTCAGCCGCTTGGTCCAAAGTTCCTTTTGCCGGGGGTCGGCGCTGCCCCATTTTTCATGGCTGTCCCAGCGTCCGCTGCCGGGGCCGGGATGGGGCGGCATTTTCCCGGCCTTTCCTCCTTGACCGGAAGCGGTGCTTCCGGAACCCTTCCGGGGTTTCCCGGAGGGAAGCCGCCCAAGCATTTCGTAAACCTCTTCGGCGGTGAATTCGAAGCCTTCCCGGCTGTCGGGGGTCCGGTGCATGGATTCCCCCCAGGACACCAGGGTGATGGACCGGGGATCCATGTCCATGGAACGCAGAATGTTGGAATTGACCACAATATCGCAGGCGATGTTGAACCGCTCCGGGTCCCGGTCCCCAACCCGGAAGCAGTGCTGCAGGGCCACATGGAGGATCTCATGCATCAGCACAAAATCCAGTTCCCGGTCCAGAAGGCTTTCCATGAAATCCGGGTTAAAGAGGATGTATTCTCCGTCGGTGCAGGCGGTGGAAACCGTTTCATCCAGCCCGAACTTCATGTGCATCAGCAGCAGGCCGTAAAAGCCGTTGAGGGTCAGCAGCCGGGTCCGGGACAGCAGGAGCCTGCGGGTGCATTCCCGGGTACGCTGATCAGACAATTCCATTTAAGAACCGTCCTTTCGTGCTAAGCCACCGGCTGAATTCCGGGATTTTCAGCAGCTTTTCCCGGTAACCCGGCTCCAGATAGAGGTAGTCCTTCATCACCAGCACCGAAAAATCCGGGGGCAGCCGGTCGGCGTAGCGGATGGAGCAGGCAATGGCCTGCAGATCCTGCCGGTGGTCCCGGGCGTATGCGGTCATGGAAGCGGTGAGGGCATAGAGAGCATCGGTGTTTTTGGGCACCGGAGGGTTCTTCCCGGCAAAAATGTCTTCGATGGCAGGCAGCTGCCGGTAGACCCTCTCCCAGGTCTGCAGCTCGATGGCCACCCCCGTGCCCACCAGCCCTGCGATCAGGGGGTAGAGGGCATCCAGGTCGTCTCCGGCGGTATGGAGGAGTTTGCTGACCATTTCCCAGGAACGGGGGGTGGCAAAGGCCAGGTCCTCGGTGGCGGGGTCGAAATGGTTCAGATAGCTTTGGCGGAAGGCCAGAAAAGCGATGACCTTGGGGTGAATGCCGGCACCCACGGCCCAGCGGCGCCAGCCGTCGAAGCTCAGCTCCACTTCCAGGTGCAGCAGACGGTTGGCCAGGGCCTTGGGCATTTTGTAGGCCACCGATTTGTCGGTGGTGCGGTTGCCGGCGGCGATGACGATGCAGTTGTCCGGCAGCCGGTGCTCGCCCACGGTCCGGTCCAGGGTGGTCTGGTAGGCAGCGGCCTGGACTGAGGGGGGCGCGGCAGAAATCTCATCCAGAAAGAGGATGTTCACCACATTGCTCCCCGGGTCCATCCGGAAGATCTGGGGCCGGAGCCACACCGCGGCCGTTTTGTCGGCGTTGGCGGTGGGGATGCCCCGCAGGTCGATGGGGTTAAACAGCAGCAGCCGTACATCGGTGACCCGGACGTCCCTGCCGGTGCGCTCCGCCAGCCGGTCCGCCAGCTGGCGGACGGCCTGGGACTTGCCCACGCCGGGGGGACCCCAAAGCATCACTGGCGGCAGGCTGTGCATGGGCAGGTTACCGTCCAGGGCGGTACCGTAAACCTGCTCCAAAAGCTCCGTAATGCGCCCCACTGTCAGCCGGGGCACATTGGAGAGGTTCAGCTCTTGATCCATGGTTACTCCTTTCGGTTATGATGCCAGGCTGACGCCCAGCAGATCGTCCAGCCGCTGCAGCTTCCGGCGGCACTGCTCAATCCGGGTTCCGTAATGCTCGGTTTCTTCCAGAGCCCGCTGCAGGTCCTCCCGGTGCTGCAGCAGCTTCTGCAGGCCTTCTTCCATCCGCTGCACATGGGCAGGGAAGTTTTCCAGGAAGTGGTCGATACGGATCAGGTCGCCCTTTTCCGTCTCGCCCAGCTCCACCCGGTAGCGGCCCTGGCGCTGGAGCCACAGGAAGGGCCGGCGCTCATCCATGTTGCTGGGAAGTACCAGATGAAACCCCTGATAGGCAAGGAGCATGGTCTCCCGGGTGGCCAGCACATTGTCCTGGACGGCCCTGTGGATCAGGGCCCGCAGGGCCCGTTTGGCCTCGGGGGTGTAAACTTGCTTGCTTTCGGCAAAGCAGGCTGCGTCCGCCCGGGCCTTGTCTAACAGCTCCTCATGGTGGCGCTGCTGGGCAGGCATCTGGGCCAGTTCCCGTTCCAGCCGGAGCCGCTGCTCCACGGTTTTGCGCTGGAGAGCCAGCAGCCGGCTCAGTTCGTTGGCGGTTTCCACCCGCTGCTTGACCACCGGATTGCCTACTGCCAGGGCCTTTACTTCTGCGTAGCTGAGGACGATGTCCTCGATGTCGGAGCCGCTGCGCTGGGTCAGGGAGCCGGACAGCAGTTCGGTGATGAACCGCTGCTTGGTTTCCAGCAGCTGCCAGGAATAGGCGTCGAAGCTGCCTTCGGTGATGTAGCGGTAGATGTAAACTTCCGGGTTTTCGTTGCCCTGCCGGAGGATCCGCCCCTCCCGCTGGGTCATGTCCGCAGGCCGCCAGGGCACATCCAGGTGGTGAATGGCAATGAGCTTGCGCTGCACGTTGACGCCCATGCCCAGCTTGAAGGTGGAGCCCAGCAATACCCGGACCTCTCCCTCCTGAACCCGACGGAACAGGGCCAGCCGGGCGCTGTCGGTCTGGGCATCGTGGACGAAGGCGATTTCCCCTTCGGGAATGCCTGCCATCACCAGCAGATGCCGGATCTCGCCGTACATATTGAACTCCTTCTTGGGGGAGGAGGTGTCGCAGAAAACAAGCTGGGTGCTGCGGCTCTCCCGGGTCTGCATATACAGGTGGAACACATTCTCGGCGCAGCGCATCACCTTGGAATTGTAACTGAAAGGCGCCTGAGGCTGCACCAGCCGCAGGTCCAGGGCGGCTTTGCGGCCGTCGGTGGTGATCTTCAGCATATTGTCCTCGGTCCGTGCCACAGCACCGCTGCGGACCGCATCGGCCCGGAGGGTGATCTCCTTCAGGTATTCCACAAAATCCGGGTTCCGGGCCAGCACCGCATCCCGGTAGCCCCCAAAGTGGGGCAGATCGTTATGCTGGTCCGTCTGGTGAAAATCCGCCACACCGGCCAGCAGAGCCGTCAGCTCCGGCAGGTTGTGGAACCGGGAGAACCGGGTGGCCAGCCGGAAGCCGCTGGTGTCCACATCCACCTCAAAATCCGTCACCCGCTCGGCGAACATACCAATCCAGCTGTCAAAATTCTGCAGATCCAGCAGGGAAAGCTCTCCGTTTTGCAGGTAGAGCTGCATGATGAACACATCGGTGACGGAGTTGGTAATGGGGGTGCCGGTGGCCATGATGACACCGCCGCCTGCGCGCTGAACACAGCGGACCTTTTGGAGCATCTCCCGGCACTTTTTGGAGCCGGTGCGGCTGATGCCCAGCACCTTGTCGATCTTGGTGTCCACAGGGACGTTTTTGAAGTTGTGGGCCTCGTCCACGAACAGCCGGGTGATGCCCAGCTGATCGAAGAAGATCTTGCTGTCCAGGGATTCCATTTCCACCGCCAGCTGTGCCCGCTTTTTGGTCAGCTCTTCCAGATGGCGGCGCAGGGAAGCGGTGGTCTTTTTCCGGCTGCGCAGGGCCTTGTCCAGCTGCTGCATTTCCTCGGTCATCTGCTCCAGCAGGAATTCCTTGGAAATGGGAATCTGCTCAAAGCAGCTGTAAGCCATGATGATGCCGTCAAAGTCCCCGTCCCGGATGGTTTCCAGTACCTTCAGCCGCTTGGCTGGGACAAAATTCCCCGGCTCCACACACAGAAGGTTTGCCTGGGGATACATGGCCGTGAAGATCTGCCGCCACTGGCCGAGGATGTTGTTGGGTACCACAAAGAGGTTCTTTTTGGAAAGCCCCATCCGCCGCAGCTCCATAGCAGCGGCTGCCATCACGTAGGTCTTGCCAGAGCCTACATCGTGGGCCAGCAGGGTATTGGGGGTAAAGAGAATCCGGGCCACGGCATTCTTCTGGTAGGGGTAGAGGGCGATTTCCGGATTCATGGTGGGAAAGGTCAGGAAGGACCCGTCGAAGCACCGGCGTCGAATGCAGCCGAACCGCTCCTCAAAAAGCTCCTTCAGCCGGCCCTTGCGCCGGGGGCTGCGCCAGACCCAGCTTTGGAACAGCTCGATGAGCTCCTTCTGCTTGGAAAGGGCCAGCACCGTTTCCGCCTGGTTGACTACCCGCTTTTCGGTGTAATTGCCCTTGCGGTCCCGCTTGAATTCCGTGTCGCTGACGCTGACGGTGCGCATATTCAGGGTCTTTTCCAGAATCTGCAGTGCGGTGATCCGGGCAGTGCCGTAGGTGCTGGTGTTTCGCACCAAATACCGGTAGTCGCCCTTGTTTTCCAGCTCCCAGGTGGCGGTGAGCTCATCGTGGCGGGTGCCGGTGTAGGGCCGGTGCAGGTCCAGAAAATAGGTGATGAAGTCGTCGATGATATCCACAGGCACCCAGGGAGAGCCCAGGGTGATGTAAATGTCCTTTGCGCCCACCGCAGGGGGCATCACCGCCAGCAGGGCCTCTTCATTTTCCCGGAAATAGCCGCCGTAGCATTCGTTTGCCGCCTGAACGGCCCGGAGCTTTCGCATCAGGTTGCCGCTTAAGTACTCCTCCGCCATTTCCCAGCCCTTGTAGAAGCACTCTTCCCAGGTGTCGGGGTTCTGGAAAATGGCACCCTTCAGGGCGCCGATGACGCTTTTGCAGCTTTCCCCGGTGACGGCGCTGATGTATTCAATGTCTACCCGGCCCAGTTCGTTGCGGCAGCGGACCAGGGCATCGGGGATGCTGTCAATGTGTACCCCCTCGGTGCGCCGGTCCCCCCAGAAGGCGTTTTCCCAATCCATGGGCAGCTCGCAGGATACGGCCTCCGCAGCCCGGCGGGCCCGGGCCGTCTCTTCCTGACGGCGCTGCTGCTCCTCCTGCTCCGCTTCGGCGATGGCTTCTTCCAGCCGTTTCAGCCCGTGGATCATGGAGGAGATTTTCCGTTTGGGGGCCTTTTCCGCGATGGCTTGCTGCATGGCAGAAAACAGTGTGTCAAACTGGCTTCTCAGATCTTCCAGACTCAAAACAGCCACTTCCTTTCCTGAAATACATGATACGGTCCCAATGGTCCCATGGAGGGGACACTTTGGGACTTTTCTTCAGGGTAGCATAAAAACCGGGCTGCGATTTTCCGGTTCCGCAGGAAATGATCCTTGACTTTGTAGAACGGATGTTCTATAATAAAGAAAAAGTGAAAGGAGGCGCTCCATGGAAAAGCAGAAATACTACGCGGCCATCGACCTGAAATCCTTCTATGCCTCCGTGGAGTGCATCTACCGGGAGCTGGACCCTCTGACCACCAATCTGGTGGTGGCGGACCTTTCCCGCACCGAAAAGACCATCTGCCTGGCGGTGTCGCCCTCCCTGAAGGCTATGGGCATTCCCGGCCGGCCCCGGCTCTTTGAGGTGGTCCAGAAGGTGCGGGAGATCAACGCCCTGCGCCAGGCCCGGATCGGGCGTGATTCCTTTCTCCGGGGCTCTTATGACGCCATGGAGCTGGAAGGGAACCCCTATTACTCGGTGGATTATATCGTGGCCCCGCCCCGGATGGCCCATTATATGCGCCATAGCGCCAAGGTCTATGAAACCTATCTGAAGTACGTGGCCCCCGAGGATATCCACGTGTATTCCATTGACGAAGTGTTTATCGACATTACCCCTTACCTCCACTGCAGCGGCCTGACGCCCCGGGAATTTGTCCGGAAGATGGTGCTGGATGTGCTGGAAACCACCGGCGTCACCGCCACTGCCGGCATCGGCACCAATCTGTACCTGTGTAAGGTGGCCATGGACATTGTGGCCAAGCACACCGAGCCCGATGAATTCGGGGCCCGCATCGCCCAGCTGGACGAGATCAGCTACCGGGAGACCCTGTGGACCCACCGGCCATTGACGGATTTCTGGCGCATCGGTCCCGGGTACAGTAAAAAACTGGAGCAGGCGGGCCTTTATACCATGGGGGATGTGGCCCGGTGCTCCCTGGGCGGGCCGGGGGATTTTTACAACGAGGATCTGCTTTACAAGCTGTTCGGGGTCAATGCGGAGCTGCTCATTGACCATGCCTGGGGCTGGGAGCCTTGCACCCTGGCCCACATCAAGGCCTATAAGCCCACCACCAATTCCCTCAGCTCCGGTCAGGTGCTGCACCAGCCCTACCCCTGGGACAAGGCCCGGCTCATCGTCCGGGAAATGACGGATCTGCTGGTGCTGGACCTGGTGGAAAAGGGGCTGGTCACCGACCAGCTGGTGCTGACGGTGGGATATGATATGGAAAACATCACCCATGGCCACTACCGGGGGGAGGCCGTGACCGACCACTACGGCCGGAAGATCCCCAAACACGCCCACGGCACCGTGAATCTGCCCTTTGCCTGTTCTTCCACCAGCCGGATTATGGAGGCGGTGGTGGGGCTCTTTGACCGGATCGCGGATCCTGCGCTGCTGGTGCGGCGGATCACCATCGGTGCTAACCATGTGGTGGAAGAGCGGTCGCTGCCCCGGGAGCCGGAGTGGCAGCAGCTGGACCTGCTGGCGGACCCGGAGGAGGAGCGGCGCAAGGCAGAGGAGAAAGCGGCCCTGGAACGGGAACGGCGCCGTCAGAAAGCTGTGCTGCATATCCGCCATAAATACGGCAAAAATGCCATCCTCCGGGGCATGAACCTGGAGGAGGGAGCCACTGCTGTGGAGCGCAACAGCCAGATCGGAGGACACAAAGCATGAAACACCCCTATGAAGACATTCTCCGGCTGCCCCATCACCGGTCTGAGAAGCGCTCGCCCATGTCACTGCAGGACCGGGCGGCCCAGTTTTCCCCCTTTGCGGCCCTGACCGGCTTTGATGGGGTCATTCAGGAGACGGGCCGGCTGACGGACCGGCAGGCAGACCTGGACGAAAGCGCCGTGGCGGCTCTGGACCGGATGCTGCAGCAGATCGACCGGGAGCTCCACCTGGAACCGGTGGTGACGGCGGTGTATTTTGTGCCCGACCGGTATAAAGAGGGGGGCAGCTATGCCCAAAAGACCGGCCCCGTCAAGGGCCTGGACAAGCTGGAGCAGTGTCTGATCTTTGCCGACGGAACCAGGGTCTTCTTTGAACAGCTCCGGGAGCTGACCCCGGGGGAGTAGTCCTGTGTTTTCCTTGACAACGGGCTGGGTATATGCGATAATGAATATACAAATAATGCCAAATAAGGAGGTGCCGGAGATGGTTTGTTTTGATGCTGCCCAAATCCCCGGCCGTGCTGCGCGCAACCTTCTGATGTAAATGCGTAAAATCTAAGAAAGCACACAAACCGGGGAGCAATCCAACCGCTTTGTGTGCTTTTTTGTTAAAATGCGGTTGAGACACGCATCCCTTTTCCGGTGCTTCCGGAAGCGGCAGAAAAGTTTTGAAATAATTATAAAATATTTTTGAAATCAGTGTCCAAAATCACCCCCTTTGTTCGTTACTATGTGTGACAGGAGAAAGGGCGGTGAATGACGGGAGTCGGATCTCTGCAAGATGGTTCAAGACAGCGGACGGTTCTCTGTCTTGGAAAGTCAGAATGAGAGCCGAAAACGAAGTATAAAAAGATACACGATAAAGGTGTATCCATTCGGCAAATTAGTAGATTGACAGGTATTATTAGTAAAGGGGTGGTCGAAAAATGCCTGAAGTAAATTGTAGAAAAAGAATAAAGACAGAGGACCGTCCCCTGTCTTCATATTAAGCAAGAATGGCATTGTATAGGGGGACTTTAATATGAGCAAGAAGACAATGGTAGTCATTATTCTTCTGGGAATCGTCTTTTACTTTGTTCTGAGTGTTTTCCTGAACTCTCCAATATATCTTGATTGGAAGCTAGACCGACTCTGTGGAGAAATGCATCAATATGCTCAGGAGCATTTGCCTGAGTTTCAGGTAATGGCGGATCAATTGGTGTTGGCTCAAAAAGATCAGGAGGATAGTTTGTGGTGTAATAAGACGCAAGGAAACCTGCCGGAAGATGTTGCGCAACAATGGCGGCTTTTCAGCAATAATAGTCCGCTCAAATTAGATACCGTGAAAATCAATAATTCCCCCCTCTATCCTGATGGCGCTTGTATATTCTCCCGAGAAATATGGTATAACGCATACGGTATGCAAGGTAAGAGCATATACGCCTGGGTAGCTCTTGTGTATAGTCCGGACTCCAATGCGGAAGATCCTAGCTGGTTCCGTCGCACCACGATTCCCGTCAATGAGAAATGGTTTGTTGCTGTCGTTTATGGGTATTAAACAGGACAGGGGACGGTTCTCTGTCTTGGAAAGTCAGAATGAGAGCCGAAAACGAAGTATAAAAATGATACACGACAAAGGTTATCCATTCGGCAAATCAGTGGATTGAAAGGTATTCGTAATAGGAGTGATCGAAAATGCCTGAAGTAAATTGTAGAAACAGAACAAAGACAGAGAACCGTTCCC
>JAZSLC010000001.1:0-7672 GCA_045535175.1 Faecousia sp.
ATTGCCATTTGTGACGACGGCACCGAAGCCGGTCGGGCCATTTATATTGAGGATGTCAAGTACGAAAGCGGCGTTCCGGTGTTGATTTGGTTCTCTGAAACCGACGGTGAGGGCGCCTATGGAGCGGAGGATGGCGTACTGCAGGCCATGACCTGGGAGGAATTCCGGGCAGCGCGGACCGTTACCCACTATATCGTCCCCCTGAACCTGTTTACCTGATCGAAAAGGGGCTGTCTCAAAATGAAAATCATGAATAAGCCCAGCAGAAATCGGATCTAATGTGGCCGTAGGGGGCGGGTTTCCCGCCCCAATCCACGACATTCTTGGGAGGCGAAACGCCTCCCCTACGGTTTATACGGAAAGAGGAGCTGTCTCATTCATTTTGAGACAACTCCTTTTTGCCCATCTAAGGGAAAAAGGGGTTGACAAATTTCCTCTACTGGAGTAGAATAACGGTAACCTCTACTGCAGTAGAGAAAAGGAGGCATCAATATGGAAACACCAAAGATTCACGAAAGTGAATATCGATTCTGCCTGATTATGTGGGAGAAGGAACCGATCCGCAGCCCGGAGCTTGTCCGCCTGTGCAAGGAACGGCTGGGCTGGAAGGAAACCACTGCTTACACGGTAATGAAGCGGCTGGAAGAGCGGGGCGTTCTGAAAGTGGAAAACAAGATCGTCACATCCCTCTTTTCCAAGGATCAGATTCAGGCTGCAGAACTGGACGAGTTTATGACAAAGACCTTTGAGGGATCCCTTCCGGCTTTTATTGCGGCATTTGGCAGACGGCAGTCCCTGTCTGAAAAAGAAATCGAGGAGATTCGCCGCATCATCCAGGGATAAGGAGGTGCCGGGATGCAAGTCTTATTCTTAAAGCTTCTGGAGCTCAGCTTAACCGGCTCTCTCTTTGCACTGGCGGTAATGCTGATCCGGCTGCTTTTCCGAAAAACGCCCCGGTGGATTTTCTGCGTCCTTTGGGGCATTGTGGCCCTTCGCCTGCTGCTGCCCATTTCCATAGAAAGCAGCTTCTCTGCCGTTCCCGAATCCGTAGCCAGCGGAGAGATCATCTCCGGCGTGGGGGGCAGATATGTGGGAAAGGTGGATGTGTATTACGAAAACAATGCAGGGTATGCTGATGCGGTGGATGCCGGCAGACAGCCGGTTTACTCCAATGAGGGCTACTATGTGGTAACGGAGCAGGGGACCCTTGAAGCACCCACAACCGTGGGCGAGACCATCTTTCCTGTGCTGAGCTGGATCTGGGTTACCGGCATGGCAGCCATGCTTGTTTACCTGGTGATCAGTTATTTGCTGCTCAGACGAAAAATGGCGGAAGCTACGTTACTCCGGGAGAACATCTGGCAGTGCGAGCGGGTGGAATCGCCCTTTGTCCTGGGGTTTATTCGTCCGCGGATCTATCTGCCCTATGCAATCAAAAATGCGGATATGTCCAATGTGATTGCCCATGAGCAGGCACATATCCAGCGCAAGGATCACTGGTGGAAGCCGTTGGGCTTTGCGCTGCTGGCTGTGTATTGGTTCAACCCGGTGCTGTGGGTGGCTTACATCCTCCTTTGCCGGGATATTGAGGCAGCTTGTGACGAAAAGGTCATCAGCCACATGGAGAAGGACCAAAAGAGGGCCTATTCCACCGCTTTGCTGAACTGCAGTGTCCACCGCCGCCGGATTGCCGCCTGTCCCCTGGCCTTTGGGGAAGTGGGTGTGAAGGAAAGGGTCAAGCGCGTTATGAATTATAAGAAACCGGCTTTCTGGATGATTGTTGCGGCAGTTGTTGTTTGCGCCGTTGTGGCGGTCTGCTTCCTGACAAGTCCTGTATCCCGTACCTTTGAGATGTCCGGGAGCAATGTGCGGGATCTGGATGTGGAGGTCATCCTGGAACGGATTGATGAAATTGAAGACGTCAGTAACAGCGACATTTACATGAACGCCAACAATTTCAGCCTGCAGATCGATTCCCGGTTCGATTGGGTGGATTCTCAGGCAATCCGCTACTTCCACCGGAAGGACAGCAAAGATCTCAGCGGCCAGATTCGGATTTTCCCGGAAGAGCAGCAGTATGTTCTGACAAAACCTGCGGAGTGGATCCGGCAGGATCATATTTACCTGCTCCGGCACTATTTGGAGGCTGTGAAGTATCTGCCCCAGGAGGAGATTCGCCGGATGGCACCTGCTGACCGGTACCTGATAAATCATGTTCAGGAGGGCGCGCCGGAGGATTATGAGCGTGTGATTTCCTATACTGCCAAGGGTGTGGGCGAAACGGATGGATGGTTTATCCACCTGCGTCTGGACCCCCTCCATGCCGACGGAGAAGGCTTCTCGGGAACCGGGGAGGAAGTAGTCCACCTGTTTTATTATGATGAGGCGACCGCCGATTACGGGAAGCTGATTGACCTGGTGGACGAAATCGCCTACAATCCCGATTGCGCCGCCAGCTCCAACCCCTTTACCTTTATTGAGGCAAAGAAAGCCCGATACAATGAAATCCTCACCTACGGCGGTACAGCGGTGGAGTGTTTTGTAAAGGAGCTGAGAACCGGTGAAAACGGCCTCCGGGGCTATATCATGGCGGTGGCCTGCGGGGACATCACCGGAATCGGAGATAAGGATGCAGGCGCAGACTGGGCAACGGCCCAGGAGTGGCTTGCACTGTATGACCGGCAAAACAGTGAGGAAATTGTACCTCCGGTGCTTGCCACGGATTATATCAGCGGCAAGCAGGCGAGGCTTCTGTCTTTTAATTTCACCTTCCAAAAGCCGAATCAATACGTGATTGCCTGCGGGATTGCTCCCTGGCAGGGGGATTACGGGGAAAACAACACATTGGTGCTGGACGGAGAGAATGGCCAAAACCAGATCCTGCTGGCACCCAAGGGCTTTTCGGTATCCCGTTATAAGATTTACCTCCCGGACGGCACCGTATATGATGACGGCACCAGGACACCCTACGACTCCCTTGGCTCCCGGGTAATGTACTCGGAGAAAGGGGTTTGCCTGATTGCCCCCTTCCAGACGGGAGAATATATCTACGAAGTGGTACTGTCCTGGCCCGAACAGGGGCTGGAGGTGACCTACGGCCTGAAGGTTGTGATGACGGGAGAAGAAAGCGATTATGACAGGGCCCTTAGAAACGTCTTCCGGGCATACGGTGACGGCAATCCCCTGATTGCGGTTTCCCTGGTAGATAAGTATACCATTGCCAATGGGGTGTCAAGTTCACCCCGCTACCTGTTCAAGGTCGAGAACATTCCCTACGGCCCCATCTATGTGGAGGTATCCCAGCATAGCGGCGAGATCATCACGGAAAAGCAGGACCCGGATAAATGGCTGGTAGATCCACCCTATGTGGGGAATCAAGGCTATGTGTCCGGAGATATCGTTGAAAGACGGCCAATGACCCTCCCAGATGTGATTGCTCTCTCGAAACTTGGCATGGATCTGACCTGGGAAGACCTGGTGGGGTTTGAGGGGCGCGATATTGGCTCCGGCCTGTTTGTTATCATATATGAGATTGACCCAGAGTTCTATTTGCTGGTGGGTGACGGAAAAACCACCGGCAAGCCCATGTACGCAGAGTTGAATTCCGTAAGCCGGGGTGCAAGCTGCGATATCCGGCAGCAGGATGCGGAAGCTTTCATCCGGGAGAGCAAGAAGTCAGCCCTGGACTACGCCATTTACAAGGCCATCATTGCCCATAACGCAGAGGGAACCTTCCCCGATGCCCCCGACGGCCTGCTTCCGACAGCCGGCTACCGCATCTTTGGAATCGAAACCCTGAGCGGCACACCGCTGGAGAATCAGACCAACCACATGGAAGAAACCACGGTCTACCTTCAGTATGCGTACACCCGGTACTACCATTCCGGAGGGGCTTTGGAGGTACGCAGCAGTACCTGCACCCCGGCGGTCATCACCTTCTCGGTGGACCCTGTGCAGGGTTACACCCTGAAAGCCTTCTGGGAACCGAATCCCGGCAGTACCTACCGGGAGGAGATTCGGGAGAAGTTCCCCAAAGGGGTGGCGGATGCGGTTCTGGATCCCTACACGGATGGATACTACGCCAATGACCTTCAATCCAGATGCCTTTCCCGGGCAGTAAGTTATCTGGCGGAAATCAGCGGAGAAGCGGGATCTGGCGGAACGCCGGTGGCATGGATTTATGAAAAGGATGGCGGGACCGGGACGTTCCGCTTCCAGTTTGATATTCCGTATACCGGCATGGAAATCTCTTGCGATCATGGACAACTGATCGATGCGGACCATACGGGCAACAAGAAAATCGGTACCAGCCTGACCGTTGGTCAAGGGAATGCCCTGTACTGGGCGCCGCTGGCAGGTGACGATTTGTACCGGTCGGTTACCATCACCTTTAGGCTTCTGGACGGCACCCGGGAAGTTTACAGCGGTTCGATCCTGTTGACAGGGAGAGATATTTCCGGTTCGGATGCCTATATTGCCACGCTGGTTTGTGACGGCTTGCGTATGGACGTGAACAGCGACGCGGTTGGCGCGATGATTACTTTGATAGAAGAATAATGCACAATAAATGGCCCCTGCTGTTCTTACGAATGGCAGGGGCCGATCATTTAGGGGTTATAGACGGTGCCGGCGAAGAGGGGCAGGCCGTCCTGACTTTCCACCACGAAGACGAAGGGCCGGTCCAGAATGAAGTCGATCCGCTCGTCCGGGGGCATGGAAGCGCCACAGCGCAGAATCAGGGTGAAAGCGGCGGCAGTGACGCCCTTTTCGTCGATGGACATCCGGGCGGCGTGGGTCACTTCACTGACGTAGCCGTCATCATCCTCCTGGATGATGGGGGAGAAGTCGGCCACACCCGGGATGAAGATATCCGTTACCCCCAGGGCCTTCAACTGCGCTACCAGGTCCTGCCGGCCGGAAATGTCGAACTTGGGGAGCTGCAGTTCAACGATCAGGTCCTTGGACTGTTTTTCCTCGCTGTACAGGAACTGAAAAACTTCGCCGCCGGAAAGAAGCTCCCCGGGGGTGATGCCTTCGTCCGGCAGGAACAGCCACATGGTGCTGTTGTCCTCCAGACCCAGACCCACGGCGCTGAAGTGTTCACCCCAATAGTAGGGTCCATAGGAGAGGGTTCGCTGCATGAAGGTCACAGTGCGATCTCCCTGGGGGCTGTGGAAGGTGCCTTCGGCGCTGAGCCGTTCGGAGAATCCGGCGCTCCATTGGACCTGATAGTAAATGGTGGAGGCCAGGGCCAGGGTGGTCAGGGGGTCCATGCAGATGTCTTCGATGTAATCATCCAGAAGACCTCCGGTCTGGCTGCTGAGCCAGCTTTGGAGGGCCTTGTCCATCTCTTCGGTGCCCAGGTCACCGGTAAATACCGAGGCAAAATACTGGTCTGCCAGCAGCTGGGCGGTGTCCTGATTGCAGGTGTAGGCGCTGTCCAGCCACAGGGAGGAGCCCAGAATGGAGGTGCTGAGGCCGTCGTTATAATAGTGGGATTTCCAGACATATCCTGCCTGGCTCCGCAGGGACTCAATGCTGTCGGCCTGCAGCAGCTCCAGAATTTGGCTGCGGCTGGTGCCGTCGGTCAGCTCTGCCAGCATGGCCAGGGCCATGTAGATGTTCAGGGGGGAGCAGATGGCGTTTTCGCCGGGGGCTTCATTCAGTAACATGGGCACGGCGGTGGAGAAATAGTGTTCCAGGCCGTCTGCGTAGCCTGCGGGGTGATTCCGCAGCGCCTTCCAATCGTCGCGCCACAGGCCGTAGGCGTTGCCGTCGACGTCGTCAATGGGGTAGGGATGCTGGGTAGGGTACTGGGCCTGGGCCAGGGCGTAGGAGCCGTGGAAGCCGTTTGCCATGGTGATGGGACCGTGGGAAAGGGTTTCCCGGGGCGGCTGGGTGCCCAGCTGGAAGGGGTCTTGGGGGCCGGTGGACAGGGTGGGCAGATCGGGCCCCGCCCAGTAGGGCCGCAGCAAAATGCCGGCAAGCAACACCAGAGCGAGCACCGCGGCGATGGCACCCAGGGGAAAGGGGGTGGGGCGCTTTTTTGGGAAAGCGGCCTTCTGGATGTATTGGTCACTGATTTCGTTCAGTGCAGATTCAATCTCTTTGCGTTTCATAGAATCCCTCCTGGATCAGGTAGTTTTTCAAAGCGGTACGGATGCGGCTGAGGCGGACGGCGATGGTGTTTTCCCGGAGGCCGGTAAGCCCGGAGATGTCCTGAAGGCTGTCCCCGAACCAATAGCGCCGCAGAAACAGCAGGCGGTTTTCTTCGCTGAGGGTGGACAGAAACCGGTTCAGGCAGCGGCCCAGCTCCCGGGACTGTATGACGTCTTCTGCAGTACGGTCCGGGATGCAATCCGCAAGCTCCTCCAGGGAAAGGTCAAACCGGCTGTTCCGTCGGATGGCGGTATTTTCCCGAAGCCGCTTCAGGGCTGTGTTGCGGACGATGCGGCAGACATAAGGGGTAAGCAGATCCGGTTTCTGCGGGGGGATGGTATTCCAGAGAACCAAATAAGTGTCACTGACACACTCTTCCGCCTCTGCGGGGTCTTCCAGAATATTCAGTGCGATCCTGTAAAGTAATTTTCCGAGTTTTCGCTCCAGGGCGTCAATGGCGCCTTCTGCCCGGTCGAAAAACATCCGGATGATGCGGCTGTCGTCCATCAAACCACCTCCTTACTCATAAACTACCGGTTTGCATTTCCATAATTACAGTATACCACAGTATATTTTTCCGAAAAAGAGGAAAAATCATTATATCATCATTAAGGAGGAGATTCCATGAAAGTACGGGACATTATGTCGCAGCCGGTGATCCGTATCGGGGCTGAGGAACCGGTGTCGGTGGCGGCCAGAACCCTTACACATTATAATATAGGTGCGCTGCCGGTTTGCGGCGCTGACGGAAAGATTTGCGGAATGGTGACGGACCGGGACATTGTGACCCGCTGTCTGGCGGCAAACCGATCCCCGGAGGCAACTTCTGTTCGGGAGATTATGAGCGCCGGGGTATTATCTGTATCCCCGGATCTGGAGGTAAACGCAGCGGCCGGACTCATGGGAAGACGGCAGGTGCGGCGGCTTCCGGTGGTGGAAAAAGGGCGCCTTTGCGGTATGATCAGCCTGGGAGACATTGCCACAAAAGAAGAGAGTGCATACGATGCGGCCGATGCACTGACCCAGATAACCGAGAACTTTTGAGGGCGGAAAAACAGCAAATTACCCCGGAAAACGGAAGAAAATGACCAAAATAAAAATATGCAAAAATAATTAAAAAATTTTGAAAAAACCACTTGACAAATTGGGACGAAAGTGTTATCATATGCAAGCTGTCCGATGAACGGCGACGCGCCGGGAGGGCCGCAAGATGCTGTACCTTGTAAATTGAATAACGCAAAGACGAACAAGATTAACACCTTGGACAATAAATGGATTGTTTAAGCGTTTTAGAACGAATAACAGCCAACGAAATTCTTGAGTAATTAAATGCTAGAAGCAGATTATTCAAAAACTTGATTTGAGCCTCTTAATGAGGTTTAGATACAACTTTTTGAGAGTTTGATCCTGGCTCAGGACGAACGCTGGCGGCGTGCCTAACACATGCAAGTCGAACGGACTTAGCCCTTCGGGGCGAAAGTTAGTGGCGAACGGGTGAGTAACGCGTGAGGAA
>JAZSLC010000088.1:0-5165 GCA_045535175.1 Faecousia sp.
TGGCGGACATCATCGCTGGTGTTGTAGATGCCGGGGAAGATGCCGGATACGCTGGCCAAAAGCATACCAAAAAGCACGCCTCCCAGCACACAGGCAAACAGTAGCTTGCGGTTGGTGTCCCGAATCTGGGTTTCCGAATTGCTGGCACCAAGCATCTGGCCCATGAGGATGCCCACGGAGTTGCCCATGGCCAGGAATGCCACGCTGCCCAGATTGTAAAGGGTGCTGGAAATGTTCATGGCGGGCACCACGTCCAGGCCGCAGGTGGAATAGCACTGATTCAGGAATGCCATGCCGGTGGACCAGAGAAATTCGTTGACGAGCAGAGGCATACCTTTGACCATAATGGACTTCAGCAGCTTACCCGGCAGATAGAAGGACCGGTAGGCACCCACAATGAAGGGCTTCTTTTCTTTGTTCCGGTGAGTCCAGCCGGCCACGATGGCAAGCTCTGCGTACCGGGAAATGACCGTTGCCAGTGCCGCACCCCGGACGCCCATAGCGGGGGCACCGAAGTGGCCGAAAATCAGCACATAGTTCAGTACCAGATTGGTCAGCACCGCACAGATGCCGCCCACCATAGGAACCACGGTCTGACCGCATTCCCGAAGTGTGGTGGAATAGCAGTTTGCAACGGCGAAGGGCAGGAAGCCAATAAACAGCGCCTTCATGTACTCCATGCCGTATTCCAGGGTCTTTTCCGCATCGGCAGGATCCCCCTCGCCGGTCAGGTACAGGGAAATCAGTTCCCGCCCCCAGAGGGTGCAGATGCCGTAGGCCAGGGCAGAAATCAGCAGGCAGATCATCACCTTGAACCGGAAGGTATGCCGAATGCCCTCATGGTTCCGGCTGCCGTAGAACTGGGCGGTGAAAATACCCGCACCGGAGCTGGCACCGAAAATACACACCGAGAACACAAACATCAGCTGGTTGGTGATGGAAACGCCGCTCATGGGCAATGTTCCGATGGCACCCACCATCACATTGTCCAGCATGGACACAAAGTTGGTAATAAAATTCTGGATCACAATGGGCAGGAGCACAATCAGCACTCTTCTGTAAAAGGCCTTGTCTCCGATATACTGTTTCAGCATAAAAACCTCAAATCGTTCTGTGGTCAGGGCTTGCCCCTGTTTCACCGCACCTGGGTGGCGATTCTCGCCACGATCTCTTCCATTTCTGTCCAATGGGCCAGCATATCGGCGCAAAGGGCCATCTGGGTTCGGCAGCGCACCAGATTCTGCTCCGGATAATCGGTCCGGAAATACAGATCCCCATCCAGATAATCCTTCAGGAACCGGCAGCCGCATTCCAGTGTCATGGTAAAGGCACCCAAGGGCAGCGCCTTCACCTCTTCCTCCGACAAAGAGGGTGCAGCTTCCAGATACCCCCGGGTAAAGACCTCAAAGAATCGCAGATTCAGCTTCATTTTGGAAAGATCCTGTTCGTCCTCTGCAGCCGTAGCAGCGCCGAACCGGATGGCATCGCCGAAATCATAGGCAGACAGGCCGGGCATCACCGTATCCAGATCCAGCACGCACAAAGGGGTGCGGGTTTCCGGGTCCAGCAGCACATTGTTCAGCTTGGTGTCGTTATGGGTCACCCGCAGTGGCAAAATCCCCTGCTGCAGCATACCATAAAGCCGTCCTCCCAGCGCCTCATGGGACAGGTAAAACTCCACCTCGGCCGCAGCACTGTCCAGGCGGCCGGACCGGTTCTCTTCCACCGCCTGCCGCAGCTGACGGAACCGATCGGGGGTGTTGTGGAAATTGGGGATGGTTTCGTGGAGGGTCTCGGCAGGATAGCCGGAAAGCTGATGCTGGAATTCTCCAAAAGCCAGTGCGCTCTGATAAAAATCATTCTCCGTTTCCGGAAGATCCATGCAGATGCCCCGCAGGAACTCATAGGCCCGCCAGTATTCCCCCGCTTCATCCCGATAGCAGAGCTTCCCATCCACGGTCTTCAGGAAGCAGAGGGCCCTGCCGCCATGCTGACGGATGTAGGTGGTAACGCCATGGGCGTTTTCCATCAGGGCAACCGGATCCTTGAACACATTCTGATTGATGTGCTGCAGCACATAACTATGCCCGGTACCGGTGGTGATCATGTAGGTCTGGTTGATATGTCCGTTGCCAAAGAGAGCCCAGGAAACAGGACGGCCGTCCATCTGAAAGGCATGGGCTGTTTTTTGAATATCCATCATAAAACTCCTTCAGGAGAAAAGTTCTCATTTTTGATAGTCTATCACAGCCGGCCATAAAAAGCAAGCCGCATACCTTTCCCGACAAAAGAACGCCGTCTTGTCACAGTCCACAAAATAATCGTTCTTTTTCAATCGATATTTGTATATCGATTCCATTGACACCTCCACCCTTTCGGTGCTAATATATCAATACGAGCAAATCGATATAAAATTATTGAAAGGTGATGTTTTTTATGACACGAACCGTAACGAATGCTCAGGAATTGACCGAACTGATGCTCCGGGTCCGCAAAGCCCAGGCGCAGTTCGCCACATTCTCCCAGGAACAGGTGGATGCCATCTTCCTGGCTGCCGCCACTGCCGCCTGCCAGGCCCGTATCCGGCTGGCAAAGCTGGCCGTTTCCGAGACCGGCATGGGCGTGGTGGAAGACAAGGTCATCAAAAACCATTATGCCTCCGAGTATATTTACAACGCCTATAAGCACGAAAAGACCTGCGGCGTGCTGGAAGAGGACCCCTCCTTCGGCATCCAGAAGATCGCTGAGCCCATCGGCGTCATCGGCGCTGTGATCCCCACCACCAATCCCACTTCCACTGCCATTTTCAAGTCCCTCATCTGCCTGAAAACCCGCAACGGCATCATCATCAGCCCCCATCCCAGAGCCAAAGAGAGTACCATCGCCGCCGCAAAGGTGGTTTTGGAAGCGGCCGTTGCAGCCGGTGCCCCCAAGGACATCATCGGCTGGATCGATGTGCCCAGCCTGGAACTGACGGGCCAGCTGATGCACGAAGCGGACCTGGTTCTGGCCACCGGCGGTCCCGGCATGGTGCATTCCGCCTACTCCTCCGGCAAGCCCGCCCTGGGCGTGGGTGCCGGCAACGTGCCCGCCATCATCGACAGCTCTGCCGACCTGATCATGGCCGTTTCCTCCATCATTCACTCCAAGACCTTTGACAACGGCATGATCTGCGCCTCCGAGCAGTCGGTGATCGTGCTGCAGGATGTCTATGAGGCTGTCCGGGCCGAGTTTGCCGCCCGGGGCTGCCACTTCCTGACGGAGGAAGAGAAGGATCAGCTCCGGTCTGTGCTGCTGATCAACGGTGCCCTGAACGCCAGGATCGTAGGCCAGAGCGCCGTGAACATTGCAGCCCTTGCAGGCATCCAGGTCCCTGCCAACACTAAGATTCTCATTGGCGAAGTGGACAGTGTGGAGCTTTCCGAGCCCTTTGCCCATGAAAAGCTGTCCCCGGTGCTGGCCATGTACCGGGCCGATACCTTCGGTGAAGCCATCAGCAAGGCCCAGCGGCTGCTGGAAGACGGCGGCTACGGCCACACCGCCGCCGTATATCTGAGTACCCGGACTGCTTCCGAAAAACTCCAGGCCTTCTCTCAGGCCATGAAGGCTTGCCGCATTCTGGTGAACACCCCCTCGGCCCAGGGCGGCATCGGCGACCTCTACAATTTCCGGCTGACCCCCTCCCTGACCTTGGGCTGCGGCAGCTGGGGCGGCAATTCCGTATCGGAAAACGTGGGTGTTCGTCACCTGCTGAATGTAAAAACCGTGGCAAGACGGAGGGAGAATATGCTTTGGTTCCGGGCTCCTGAAAAGGTTTATTTCAAGAAAGGTTCCCTGCCGGTGGCTATGGAAGAGCTGGCCGGCAAGAAGAAGGCCTTTATCGTCACCGACACCTTCCTGTATCAGAACGGATACACCAAGCCGGTGGAAGAGAAGCTGGATGCCATGGGCATCGTCCACACCGCATTTTATAATGTGGCTCCGGATCCCACCCTGGCCTGTGCCCGGGAAGGTGCCGAGGCCATGCGGGCCTTCCAGCCGGATCTGATCATTGCAGTGGGTGGCGGCAGCGCCATGGACGCCGGCAAGATCATGTGGGTCCTCTATGAGCATCCCGATGCAGACTTCCAGGACATGGCCATGCGCTTTGTAGACATCCGCAAGCGGGTTTACGGCTTCCCCAAGATGGGCGAAAAGGCCTACTTTGTAGCCATCCCCACCACCGCCGGCACCGGCAGTGAGGTCACCCCCTTTGCCGTCATCACCGACGAAAAAACCGGCGTCAAGTATCCCCTGGCCGACTATGAGCTGATGCCCAAAATGGCCATCGTGGATGCGGACCTGATGATGAATGCCCCCAAAGGCCTCACCGCCGCCTCCGGCATCGATGCTGCTACCCATGCTCTGGAAGCTTACGCCTCCATGCTGGCCACCGACTACACCGACGGTCTGGCCCTGCGCAGCCTGAAGCTGGTTTTCGAGAATCTGCCCAGAGCCTACACCAACGGCACCACCGACCCCAGAGCCAGAGAGAACATGGCAAACGCCGCCACCATGGCCGGTATGGCCTTCGCCAACGCCTTCCTGGGTGTATGCCACTCCATGGCTCACAAGCTGGGCGCATTCCACCACCTGCCCCACGGCGTGGCCAACGCCCTGCTGATCAGCCAGGTGCTGCGGTTCAACGCGGCTGAGGTTCCCACCAAAATGGGCACCTTCTCCCAGTACGATCACCCCCACACCCTCCAGCGGTACGCGGAAATTGCCGATTACCTCCGTCTTCCCGGCGCCACCGATGAAGAAAAGCTGGAAAGCCTTATTGCGGCACTGGAAGAGCTGAAGCAGAAGGTGGGCATTAAAAAGACAATCCGGGACTATGGTATTGATGAAGCCGACTTCCTGGCCCGTCTGGATGAAATGACCGAGCAGGCCTTCGACGACCAGTGCACCGGCGCCAACCCCCGGTACCCCCTGCTCAGCGAGATCCGCCAGATGTATCTGAACGCCTACTACGGCGAATAAGCAAAAACACATCCACCGGCGAAGCCGGTGGTTGTCATTTAACGGGCATAGCCCTCTGTTCCTCGCTTACGCGTTAACGCGTGAGTACGATCCGCCAGCTGCGTAGGACTGTTACTTGCTACCCGTAAACGGGTTTGTTCCCG
>JAZSLC010000218.1:0-5295 GCA_045535175.1 Faecousia sp.
CTGACGGAGCTTGATGATCTCGGCACGCATCTGATTTCTGAGCTTTGCGTCGAGGTTCGACAGCGGTTCGTCCATCAAAAAGACTTTCGGTTCACGGACGATGGCTCTGCCGATGGCAACACGCTGGCGCTGACCGCCGGAAAGTGCCTTGGGCTTACGGTTGAGGTACTGGGTGATGTCCAGAATCTCAGCAGCCTGCTTAACTCTCTTGTCGATCTCACCCTTGGGGGTCTTGCGCAGCTTCAGCGCAAATGCCATGTTATCATATACAGTCATGTGGGGATACAGAGCGTAGTTCTGGAAAACCATGGCGATGTCGCGGTCCTTAGGAGCCACGTCGTTCACCAGGCGGTCGCCGATCCACAGCTCGCCCTCGGAGATCTCTTCCAGACCAGCGACCATACGCAGGGTGGTGGACTTACCACAGCCGGAGGGGCCGACCAGGACGATGAATTCCTTGTCCTTGATGTCCAGGTTGAATTCCTGCACTGCAACAACACCCTGATCGGTGATCTGCAGATTGGCCTTCTCCTGCTTGACTTCCTCTTCCTGGCCCTTCTTCTTGGCTCTCTTAGCCTTGGCCTTCTGCTTCTTCACGTCGTCGCCGCTGAAGGGGTAGATCTTCTTCACGTTGATAAGTTTGACTTCTGCCATAGTTTACAGACTCCGAGCATACCGACTCCTCGCATATGCCCTCACGGCCGCCGGAATAATTAGCGGTCCGCATTACGACAGGTCTCCACGCTGCCGCACCGCGAGTCACACGGATGGTTATTATCCTCCTTTTTTTTACGAATGGGATCTATTGTTGTGGAGTAGGTCACATTCGCTGGGATGCTAATATAATACCACAACGGGAAGTGGGTTTCAATGGTGGGTTTTTACAGTATTCACGCCCATTTTTTGGGCATTTTCACCATTTTACCCCAAAACGGTGGTGGCTGTGTCCAGCCGCTCCAGAGTGGTGCCGTAGAAGAGCTTCATCACCTCTTCCAGGTCCATGGCATCGGACACGGCGCAAGTCTCGTAGCAGGAGTGCATGGCCACCTGAGGCAGACCGATGTCCACGCTGGCTACGGACACATGGTTCACGGAAATATTGCCCAGGGTGGAACCCCCCAGAATATCCGCACGGTTGTAGAAATTCTGGCACTTGACCCCGGCCTTTTGGCAAAGGGACCGGAACAGGGCCACGGAGTAGCCGTCGCTGGTGTAGCGCAGGGTGGCGTTGAACTTGACCACCACACCCTGGCCCATGACAGGGGCGTTCTTGGGGTCCGCCAGTTCCGGATGGTTGGGATGCATAGCATGGGCGTTGTCGGCAGAGACCATCATGGACCGGGCCAGCATCTGACCCTTGCACAGGCCCAGGGCCTTGCAGATGCGGCTCAGCAGCAGATCCAGCAGGTCGGAATCGGCGCCCTGGGGAGAGGAAGATCCCACCTCTTCGTTGTCAAACAGGCACATCACCGGGATGCTCTCGCTTTCTCCGGCATTCAGGAAGCCCTGGAAGCAGCCCCATACGCAGCCCAGATCGTCCAGAGCCTGGGCGGACAGGTACTCCTCTTCCACGCCCCAAACCCGGGCCTTTTCCCGGACGTAGAGGGTCAGATCGTGGCCGAGGACCTTGCCGCCGGCTGCTTCTTCCAGCAGCTCGGTGAGCTTCCCGGCGCAGCTGCCGCTGCCCATCAGAGGCAGCACATCCCGGGTCAGGTCCCACTTGTAGCCGTCGTTGATGGTGCGGTTCATGTGGATGGCCACGCTGGGAATCAGCATCAGATCCCGGTCCAGGTCCACCAGACGGCTCTGGATCCCCTGCTCCGTTTCCACCATCACCTGGCCGGCCACACTGAGGGGCCGGTCCAGCCAGGTGGAGATGATCAGGCCGCCGTAGCGCTCCACGGAAAGGCGGCTGTAAGCGCCTGTCAGTTCCCCGTTTTCCTTGACCTTGAAGGCAGGCCGGTCACCGTGGCCGGCGCTGAGCATAAAGCCCTTGGGGGTCCCCTGGGGCACCCGGAAGGCCATCAGGGCCGTGCCGCCCCGGACCGTGTAATACTTACCGCCGGGCACGATCTTCCATTCAGACCACTCAGGCAGCAGTTCGTAGCCCTGGGCCTGCAGTTCCCGCTCCAGATAGGCAGCGCAGTGGAAGGGGCTGTGGACATGGTCCAGAAAATCCATCAGTTTTTCGGTTCTGCGATCCATAGGGTACCTCACATTTCCTCTGCCAGACGGCAGAACGTATCAATATCATCAGCAATGGCCTGCAGGGCGCTTCTCCAGAAGTCCTTGTCCCCCAGGTCAATGCCCGCCACCAGGGCGGTGTCTTCCACGGTGGCCACGGTGGTGGTGTAGAGGAGTTTGCGGTACTTGGGCAGGAACGCCTCCCCTTCCCGCAGGTACATGGTGTAAAGGCCCCGGGCAAAGAGGCCGCCGAAGGCATAGGGGTAATTGTAGTAAGTGGAGCCGTAGTAATGGGGCTTGCACAGCCACATATAGGGGTGGAGGATCTCCGGGTCCAAACCGTCCCCGTAGCTGTCCAGCTGGGCCTGGGCCATGATGGCGCACAGGGCCTGGGCATTCAGGAACTTGGTGGGCCGCTGACGGAACACCTCGTCCTCAAAGCGGAAGCGGGAGTAGATGTCCACAATGATCTGGGTTTCGTTCTGGAGATGGGTTTCCATCAGATCCAGCTTCTCTTCCCGGGTTTCGGCAGCAGCCATGGCGGCAGAGTAGAACACGCACTCATTAAAGGTGGAGGCAGTTTCGGCCACGGGCATGGAGTAGCTCTTGTTCAGGGGGAGATGCTCCCGGATGCACTGGTTGTGCCAGGCGTGGCCCAGTTCATGGGCAAAGGTGCCCAGGCCCTTGATGCTGCCGTCGAAGTTGGTCATGATCCAGCTTCTGCCCATGGAACGGACACTGGAACAGAAGGCCCCGTCCCGCTTGCCGTCCCGGGGATAGATATCGATCCAGGCTTCGTCGAAGGCCCGGCCCATCATCTCGGCCATTTCCGGGTCGAAGGACCGGAATGTCTTTACCAGGTAATCCCGGGCTTCCTGGGCGCTGTAGGTCTTCTGGGTGCCTTTCCCGATGGGGGCGAACAGGTCATACCAGGGCAGGCCCCCCTCATGGCCCAAAAGCCTGGCCTTGGCCCGCAGGTACTGGCGGAACTTGGGCAGATACTCGTCAATGGCGCCGAACATGGCTTCCAGAGTCCGGCGGGACATCCGGGCGCCGTGGAGGCTGGCATCCAGAGGGGATGCGTGGCCCCGGAGGGCGCACTCGGAGATGGTTTCCAGCTTGATGGCGTTCATGGCATGGGCGATGGGGTCCTGAATGGCCTCACAGGCCGCCAGTTCCGCCTCATAGGCCTCTTTGCGCACCTGGGGGTCCGGGTCCTTGGCCAGGTTCCGGATGCCACTCAGGTTGGTGATGCCGCCACGGTAGTGGACCTTGGCGGTACTGGTGACGAAGCTGCGCATGGAGCCCCAGGCGCCGGAACCGGACATACCCATCCGGGCCATGATCTCTTCCCCGTTGCCGGGCAGCAGATAGCAGCCGGACAGAGCCATCCGCTCAAAATAGAACCGGTAGGGCCGCAGCTGATCGTCCGCTTCCACCAGCTCCATCAGGTTCGGCAGTTTTCCGGCCCACTCCTGGAAGGCAGCTCTGGGGGCAGCGGTGGCGCTGAGGATGGTGCGCACCCGGCCCATCATGGAAGCGGCTTCATTGTCCCGGGTATTGGCAGCCTGGCGCAGAGAGGGATAGGCGGCCAGCCGGTCCACCAGAAGGTTCATCTCCTCCTGGAGCCGGATGCCCCGGCGCAGGGCCTCCTGGGGGTCCGCCTCGGCGAGGCTTTCGGCAAAGGCCTTCAGTTCCTTGGCCTTTTCCTGCAACGCGGCCAGACCGGTCTCATAAGCGGGATCATCGAAGCCCTTAAAGAGGGGTTCCAGATTCCAGCATTCATTCATAGGTTACTTCACTCCTTCTAAGATTTTCTTCATTGTACTACAAAGATACCGCCTGCGTCAACCGGAACACGCTTCCTTTTCTTTTTCGCGAAAAACCTCGAAAATATTCGATTTTCAACAAGAACCGGCGTCTTTCAGTCGGTTTTTGCAGAATAAAAGTATTCGTTTTTTGTTGCAAAATAACAAGGTCTGTGATAAATTATATTTGTCGCAGCCACCGGGATCCGGACGGACCACCGGGGCGCATGGGGAGTAAATCTATGACAGGAGAGGATTATATGGATCAATATACAACGGTTTTCATTGCCGACAGCGCAGAAGATTTTTGCACGGGCCTCACCGCCGCCCTCCAAAAGGCCGGCGGCTTCCGGGTTGTGGGCACCGCCGGTGACGGAGAGCAGGCGGTGCGCATGGTGACCCAGCAAAAGCCCGATGTGCTGGTGCTGGATATGATGCTGCCCAAGCAGGACGGCATCAGCGTTCTGCGGGCCATTTCCGCCGCAGAGCGGCCTCCGGTGACTCTGGCTACATCCCGGTTCGTCACCGATTATGTGGCCATGACCGCCGCCAATCTGGGGGTTCGGTATCTGATGCTGAAGCCCTGCGATATGCACACCCTGGTGGAGCGGCTGCAGGAGATCCGCGGAGGGGAGAACCGCCGGGCTCCCAGCCGCCGCCCCGGGAAAACGGACATCGAAACCATGGTCACCGGCATCATCCACGAAATCGGTGTCCCCGCCCACATCAAGGGCTACCAGTACCTGCGGGAGGCCATCATCATCGCCGTGGACGATATGGATGTGATCAATGCCATCACCAAGGTGCTCTACCCCCAGGTGGCAAAGACCTTCCAGACCACCCCTTCCCGGGTGGAGCGGGCCATCCGCCACGCCATCGAGGTAGCCTGGGACCGGGGCGACCTGGATACGCTGCAGCGGTTCTTCGGGTACACCGTCAGCAACACCAAAGGCAAGCCCACCAACTCTGAGTTCATCGCCCTCATCGCAGACAAGCTGCAGCTGCAGCTGAAGTCCTCCCAGGCAGCGAATTTCTGATCGCTTCACAATAAAGCCCCCCGGCAGATCGCAAAACCGCAATCCGCCGGGGGGGCTTTTGCCGGCCCTTTTCTGAGCGATTGACAGCCCCCGGCGGGCAATCATCTGTCTTTCAGTCAGCATATAAAAACACATCCACCGGCGAAGCCGGTGGTTGTCATTTAACGGGCATAGCCCTCTGTTCCTCGCTTACGCGTTAACGCGTGAGTACGATCCGCCAGCTGCGTAGGACTGTTACTTGCTACCCGTAAACGGGTTTGTTCCCG
>JAZSLC010000134.1:0-2078 GCA_045535175.1 Faecousia sp.
TTCAAGTCCAACAAGCAAAAGGGACCGCCATGGGCGGTCCCTTTTGCTTGGTGGAATTGCGGAGATTCGAATAATCAAAAATCAAGGCTCCGGGGGAGCCTTGCTCGCCGCCGGTCTCGACGGCGGCGACACAATGATTTACTCCCGCCAAAAGCGGGAGTAAATGCAAACGAATCTCCTCAAGTCCCGACCGACATGGGCGATCCCTTTTTCGGGATCGCTGGTATTCCAAACGATGCGACCTCTGTGATCCACTCTATTGATTTCTTCTGCTTTCCGTGGTAAAATGAGGAAAAACCAAGGAGGATATGCCATGAGATACTGTTTTCTGCGATACCCCGGGGGGAAATTCAAGGCGGTGACCCTGAGCTATGATGACGGCACGGTGGAGGATATGCGCCTGGTGGAAACCCTGAACCGCTATGGGCTCAAGTGTACCTTTAACCTGGTGGGGTCCTGGCTGGAAAAGGGAAATGGGCTGACCACCCAGTTTGTCCGGGAAGAGATTCTGGGCAAGGGCCATGAGGTGGCAAATCACGGCTACGAACACCGGGCCCAGGGCTTTATCCGCACCATCGAGGGTGTTCGGGACGTGCTGGACTCCCGGCTGTACCTGGAAAAGGAATTCGGCCTGATCATCCGGGGCATGGCCCAGGCGGACCGGATCATAAACCGCTTCAAGACACCGGACCGGTTTGACACCCTGGAGCAGATCCTCTCGGAACTGGATATTGCCTACGCCCGTTCCGCCGGCGGCGATAACGACAGCTTCGCCCTGCCGGAAAACTGGCTCCATTGGATGCCCACCGCCCACCACGGCAACAGGGACCTGATGGCCTATATTGACAAGTTCCTGGCGATGGACGAGAAGTCCCTGTACCGGGCCGTTCGGGATCCCAAGCTGTTCTACCTCTGGGGTCACGCCTTTGAATTTGAGCGGACCCACGGCTGGGACCTGCTGGAGCAGATCTGCCAGAAGCTTTCGGGCCATGAGGAGATCTGGTACGCCACCAATATGGAAATCTATGAATATGTGAATGCCTGGCGGTCTGTCGTTTACAGTGCCGACGGGATGACCATGTATAACCCCACCCTCTTTGAACTATGGTTTGATGTGGACGGCACCCTTTATACCATCAAACCCGGTCAAACCTTGAAGCTGTGAAGGAGGTAGCGCCATGAAACTGGTGATCGTCCGCCATGCGGACCCGGATTATTCCATCGATTCTCTCACCGAAACCGGTTGGGTGGAGGCGGAACTGCTGTCGCGCCGCATCAGCAAGCTGGATGTGAAGGCCTTTTATGTGTCCCCCCTGGGCCGTGCCCGGGACACCGCCTCCCTGACCCTTCAGAAGATGGGCCGGGAAGCCACCGTCTGCGATTGGCTCCGGGAGTTTCTGGGCCGGGTGAAAAAGCCCTTCCCGCCGGGGGAACTGGACATTGCCTGGGACTGGCTGCCCCAGGATTGGGCCGAAGAGGAAGACTACTATCATAAAGACCGCTGGCTCCAAACGGGACCCTTTGCAACCAGCAACGTGGCCAGGGAAGTGGAGAAGATCTATAAAGGCCTGGACGAACTGCTGGCAGATCACGGCTACGTGCGTCAGGGAAACCACTACCTGGCAGAGCGGCCCAATGAGGATACGTTGGTGCTCTTCTGTCACTTCGGCCTGGAGTGCGTGCTGCTGAGCCGGCTTCTAAACATCTCTCCCATGCCCCTCTGGCATGGCACCTGCGCCGCCCCTTCCTCCGTCACCTGGCTTACCACCGAGGAACGCAGAGAGGGCATTGCCGTATTCCGGATGAATGCCTTCGGGGATACCTCCCACCTGTATGCAGAGGGGCAGGAACCCTCTTTCTCCGCCCGGTTCTGCGAAACCTACCATACCCCCGGCCAAAGACGGGACTGAATAAAATAAGGGAGCTGTCTCAAAATGCATATGTAGGGAATGACCTGTGTGTCATTCCCGGGAAAGTCTCTTAAATACGCAATCAGGAACGGCACACAGGCCGTTCCCTGGCTAAATATTCATCTCAGGGGCCGTCTCATTCATTTTGAGACAGCCCCTTTTGCCGTT
>JAZSLC010000018.1:0-11580 GCA_045535175.1 Faecousia sp.
CGGTCTTTTCCCAGCCCAGGCAGGGGTCGGTGATGGACTTGCCGAAAACCCGTTCATGGACGGCCTGGGCTCCGTCTTCCAGGTAGCTTTCAATCATCAGGCCCCGAACCAGGCGCTTAATCTCCCCATTCTGGTTGCGGCTGTGGACAATGTCCTTGGCGATGCGAATCTGCTCCAGATACCGCTTACCGGAGTTGTTGTGATTGGTATCCACAATGGCAGAAGGGTTCATCAGGCCGGAATTGCCGTAGAGCTCACTGACCCGCAGCAGGTCCTCATAATGGTAATTGGACACGCTTCTGCCTGTGTAATCCACCAGACCCCGCAAAATGGCATGGGCATAGGGGTTACCCTGGGACACCACTTCCCAGCCACGGTAGATGAAGGTGTGGCTGGACTGGGCGGCGGCAATGGCATTCATCATTACCGAAAGATCACCGCCGGTGGGGTTTTTCATGCCCACGGGAATGGCCAGGCCGCTGGCAGTGAGCCGGTGCTGCTGGTCCTCCACAGACCGGGCACCGATGGCCACATAGGAAAGCAGGTCCGAAAGGTAACGGTGGTTTTCGGGGTAAAGCATTTCATCGGCGCAGGAGAAGTCATAATCCCGCAGGGCCGTCATGTGCAGCTCCCGGATGGCCACCAGACCCTTATACATATCGGGCTTGGCATCCGGGTCGGGCTGGTGAAGCATTCCCTTATAGCCCTGACCGGTGGTACGGGGCTTATTGGTATAAATGCGGGGGATCATAATGATCTTGTCCGACACCTGGTCGGCCACCCGCCGCAGACGGGAAAGATACTCAATCACCGGTTCACTGTAATCTGCAGAGCAGGGCCCGATGATCAGAATAAACTTGTCAGACTTCCCCTCAAAGATCGCCCGGATCTCTTGGTCCCGGGCCGCTTTGACCTGTGCCATGTGCTCTGTCAGGGGGAATTCTCTTTTTACCTTCTTGGGGATGGGCAGTTTCCGCCGAAAATCCATATTCATAGCGTTTTCCTCACGGTTCTGGTTTTTTGTCAAACAGGGTGCGCCGGGCTGTGGATTTGCGCATGGCTTCCCGCATTCCTTCCACGTCGCCCTTTTCCAGCATCCGGCGCAGGGCGCCGAAGCTTTCACTGAAGGCGTCCATGTGCTGCAGCAGCTGCTGGCGGTTGCACATAAACAGCTCCGACCACATCCGGTCGTTGATCCGGGCAATCCGGGTCAGATCCCGGAAGGAGTCGCCGGTGTAGGCCTCCATGCCCGGGGTGTCGTTGCAGTTCATCAGGGCAATGGCGATGCAGTGGGTCAGCTGGGACAGGAAGCCGATCATATCGTCATGCTTCTCCGGGGACAGCCGGGACACCCGGGCGAAGCCCAGCTCCCAGCCCAGATCCTCACAGAGCCGGATGGCTTCTTCGGTGTTCTTCCCGGTGGGGGTGACGATGTAGTTGGCGTTTCTGAAAATGGAGTCGTCACTGTTTTCAACGCCGTAAACCTCACGGCCGGCCATGGGGTGGGCACCGATAAACTCCACATCGGGGCGGAGCAGTTCCTGAAGCTCATAGACCACGCAGCATTTGACGCCGGTGACGTCCGTCAACAGGGCGCCGGACTTCAGATACTGCTGGTTCTCCCGGAGCCAGTTCATCAGGATCTCAGGATACAGGGCAAACACCACAATATCCGCTTCCCCAATAAGCCGGGGGTCAATTTCGGAGGAGCCTTCCGCGATGATGCCCTGCTCCAGGGCATAGCGGATGGTGGAAGCGCTTCGGGTGATGGCGCTTACGTGGTAGCCCTTTTTCACCAGGGCCTTGGCGTAACTGCCGCCGATAAGGCCCAGGCCCACAATCAGAATTCGTTTGTCAGTTGTCAGTTTCAATGGTCTTAACCTCAATTCCAAGGGTTTGGAGCTTCCCGAAAAAGTCGGGGAAGCTCTTGCGCACTGCCTGGGCCCCTTCGATCTCGCCCCCGGTCAGGGTCAGCAGCACCGCCAGGGACATGACGATCCGGTGATCGTTGTGGCCGGAAAGGGGCCTTTGGGGGGCGTGAAATTGGGCCGGGGTCACGGTGACGGTGTTTTCTTCCACCGTAACCTGGGTGCCAAAGGCCGAAAGTTCCTGAGCCATGGCTTCAGCGCGGTCACTTTCCTTCATTTTCAGTCTGCGGGTACCCGTAAACAGGGCACCGTTTTTGGCGGCAGCCACCGCAAAGAGTACAGGGCCCAGATCCGGGCAATCGGAAAGATCGATCTCCGGCCGGCCGGCACAAAGGTCCGCAAAATGCCGGTCATAGACCTTGTCCCCCTGAAGGCTCTCCGGGGAGAGTCCCGTAATCTCAATGTCGGATCCCAGGGCGTTTAAGGCCGCATAAAAGGCTGCGCCGGAATAGTCCCCTTCCACCGCCAGGTCCCCGGCCCGGTAGTGCTGACCGCCGGGAATCCGGATGGTCTGAGGATCCTGCCACCGGGCTTCAATGCCGAAAGCATGAAGGGCCTGCAATGTCAGGTCAATGTAGCTGCGGCTTTCCAGTTCGGTGGTAATTTCGATGGTGCTGTCCTCCCCCGTCAGGGGCAGGGCAAACAGCAGGCCCGTAATAAACTGGCTGCTGATATTGCCGGGAACCCGGAAGGTTCCCCCGGTCAGGCTGCCGCAAACCTGCAGCCGCTCATGGGTGGGGGCAAACAGGAATTTCCGATCAGCGCACAGCTGCCGGTAGACATCCAAAGGTCTCGACAGCAGTTTCCGGGTGCCGGTGAAGGTCACCTCCCGGCCGGACAGCAGGGCCAGGGGGACAAAAAAACGCAGGGTGCTGCCGCTTTCCCGGCAGTGAAGCATTCCGGTGGGGACCGCTTTGGCAGGGTCGGTGCCGATGACGGTGACCGTGTCCCCCTCAGCGATGCAGGAAGCTCCCAGGGCCCGCAGACAATCGATGGTGGCAAGGATATCTTCATTCAGTTCCACGCCCCGGATGTGGCTGATGCCTTCCGAAAGGCCGGCGCAGATCAGCAGCCGGTGGGCCATGCTTTTGGAGGGAGGGGCTGCCACAGTGCCTCCCGCTTTTCCCGGTCGGATGGAAACTCTCATACCTGCTTCTCCGCCAAAAGGTCGATGGCTTCCAGGTATCCGTCAAAGCCCTTGCCGGTGATGGTTCCGATGCAGGCGGAGCGGATGTAGCTGACCTGGCGGAAGGCTTCCCGCTCCTCCACCCTGGAGATATGGACCTCCACTGTGGGGATGCCCACCGCCTTCACCGCATCCAGCAGGGCAATGCTGGTATGGGTATAGGCACCGGGGTTGATGACGATGCCGTCGGTGCCGTCCCAGTAAGCGGCCTGGATCCGATCCACCAGGGCCCCTTCGTGGTTGGACTGACAGAAGGTTACCGATATATTTTTCAGTTTGCAATAGTCCTCGATCTTTTTGCACAGGGCCTCATAGGTGCCGGTTCCGTAAAGGGCCGGCTCCCGGATCCCCAGCATATTGAGATTGGGTCCGTTGATAACCAGGATATTCATGGAAAAAAGCTCCTTTTAATCAGATCCGCCGCCGCTTCCGGGGTGCCGGCGTTTTCAATGACATCATCGGCTGTGGCGGTGTAAATGCCGTACCGCTCCCGGTAGCGCTGGGTAATGGCTTCTTTTGTGGAGGACAGAGGCCGGTCATCGGTGGGAATCAGCTGCTCCGGAGGACGGTCCAGGAAGAAGATCTTCCCGTTCATCCGCAGAAGATCTGTATTCTCCCGGCGCAGCACCGCACCGCCGCCGGTAGCAATCACGCTGCCGGTTACGGAGGACAGTTCCCGGATCACTTCCGTTTCCACATCCCGGAAGGCCGGTTCTCCTTTGGTGCGGATCAGCTCCCCGGGGGTCGTGCCGGTTTTTTCCCGGATCAGATCATCGGTGTCCCAATAGGGACGGCCCAAAGACTCCGCCAGGAGCTTTCCCACGGTAGTCTTGCCGCTGCCCGGCATTCCGGTCAGCACAATGTTCTCCTTGCCGGCTTTGATCCTGCGGTACACCTGTTCGGTGATCTCCTCAGGATAGCGGATATCCAGAAAAATCTGGGATGCCAGGACCGCCTGGCGCACCAGCATATAGAGTCCTCCGGCAGCAGGAACACCCATGCTCCGGGCCTTCAGGATAAACTCGGTCCGCAGGGGGTTATAAACCGCATCAATGGCCCCGCAAAGATCCGGGAACAGCCCGGGATCCAGGGCCATGCCCCCCTGCCGGGAGTACATTCCCCGGGGGGTGGTGTTGATAAGCACCTGGGCATCCAGGTGGCTTGCCAGCACCGCTTCATAGGTCAGCACTCCCGGTTTTTCCGTTCTGCTGACCTTCCAGACAGGGTCCGCACCCAGGTGTTTGGCCACGGCCATGGCGGTGTTGGAGGTGCCGCCGGTTCCCAGAATCAGAACTTTCTTCCCCTGCAGGTCGATGCCCGTCCGTCGGATCAGATCCAGCATACCGCCGAAGTCCGTGTTGTAGCCGTAAAGCAGGCCCTCCCGGTTCACGATGGTGTTCACCGCGCCGATGGCGGCTGCCTGGGGCTCCACCTGGGCCAGATGGGGAATCACCGCCTGCTTATAGGGGATGGTCACGTTGATGGCCCGGAAGTTCCGCTCCCTCATAAAATCATCCAGCGCGCCCATGGGGATTTCCTTCAGTTCATAGAGATAGTCCCGCAGCTGACCGTGTATTTCTTTGGAAAAGCTGTGGACCAAATGTTCCCCGATGCAGCCGTATTCCATAGTTCAATCTTCCTTCAAAAAGTAATCTGTTCCAAATCGCCCTGCCAGCAGATCATAGACGGCAATGGCGGTCACCGCGTCAATGACGATCCGGGCCCGATGGACGATGGCCGGGTCATGGCGGCCATTGATTTCCAAAGTGGCGTTTTGCTCCTGCAAAATGTCCACCGTCTTCTGGCTTTTGGCGATAGAGGGGGTGGGCTTGACCACACAGCGGAAAATCACGGGCATCCCGTTTGTAATGCCGCCGCCGATGCCGCCCCCATGGTTGGTTTCTGTCACCACGGCGCCGTTTTCATAGCGCAGCGGGTCGTTAACCTGGCTGCCTTTCCTGTCCGCCAGGGCAAAACCGTCCCCGAATTCCACGCCCTTCACCGCAGGAACCGAGAAGAGAATGTGGGCAAGCAGCCCCTCAAAGGTATCAAACCAGGGCTCTCCCACCCCTGCAGGCAGGCCGGTGACGGCAGTTTCCAAAATGCCGCCCACGCTGTCCCCTTCTGCTTTGGCTTCCAGAATGGCCCGGCGCATCTTTTCCCCGGCAGCCTCCTCCAGCACCGGGAATTCCTTGGTGGAAAGGGCTGCAATGTCCCCATTCAGGTCCTCAAAACCCCGGTCCGGGATCCCTGCGCAGCGGGCAATATGGGTACCGATGCAGATGCCCTTTTTCGCCAAGGCGCTGTGGCAAATGGCACCGGCCGCCACCAGGGCCGCGGTGATGCGGCCGGAGAAATGGCCGCCGCCCCGGGTGTCCTGATAGCCGTGGTATTTGCACTGGGCAGGATAGTCCGCATGACCGGGCCGCATCAGGGCCTGCATCTGGGCATAGTCGCCGCTTTTGGTATCCTGATTGGGGATCAATATGGTCAGGGGGGTGCCGGTGGTAACGCCGTTTACCGCACCGCTGAGGATCTCAAACCGGTCCGCTTCCTTTCTGGCGGTGGAGATGGCCCCACCGGGCTGTCTTAGGCGCAACATTCTTCTGATGTTTTCTTCATCCACCAAAAGTCCCGGGCAAAGGCCGTCCAGCACCGCACCGATGGCAGGGCCGTGGCTTTCCCCGAATAAAGTAACGGCCAAATGCTGACCGAAGGTGTTCTTCATCTTCTTTACCCCTTTTCTCCGAGAAATGCGTAAACCGTGTCTTTCAGGTCTGCAATGGGCATGGACTGCAGCCGGAAGCTGCCTGCCGCCGGGGCATAGACCACGGTGATGCTGTCGCCGGAGCGCTTTTTGTCATGGGCCATGGCTGCCCAGACGGCCCCCGGGTCCGCATTGCAGGAAACCGGCAGATTCAGCCGCTCCAGGATGGCTTTCACCCGGGGGCGGAGTTCCTCACTGCACATGGGGAGCATTCCCAGGGCCACGCATTCCCCGTGGTACAGCACATCCAGGCCCACGGCGGTTTCAATGCCGTGACCGATGGTGTGGCCGAAATTCAGGACCCGCCGCAGCCCCGCTTCCCGCTCGTCTGACTTCACCACCGCCGCCTTGATCTGAATGGAGGCAGCAATGATCTGGTCAATATGGGAAAGATAATCATCCTTTTCAAAGAGGGTAAGGACCCGTTCATCGAAGGTCACCGCCATTTTCACCGCCTCTGCCAGGCCGTTGGAAATCTGGCGCTGCGGCAGGGTTTTCAGCACCTCCGGATCGATGAGGACGGCTTTGGGCTGATGGAAGGCACCCACACAGTTTTTGATGCCGTCCAGATCAATGGCTACCTTGCCGCCCACGGAGGAATCCACCTGGGAAAGCACCGTGGTGGGAACATTGTAAAAATCGATGCCCCGCATAAAGGCGGAAGCCGCAAATCCTGCCAGGTCCCCCACCACACCGCCGCCAACAGCCACCACGCAGTCGGTGCGGGTAAAGCTATGCTGCAGCATGGTGCGGCAAAGCATTTCGAAGTTTTGGAGGGACTTGCTCTTCTCCCCCTGGGGAATGGTCACCACCACCGGGTCTTTGCAGCAGCCGGCAACGGTCTTTGCGTACGCCTCAGGCACCCCGCTGTCGGTGACCACCAGCACCTTCCGGTTCAGTTTCATATACGACCCGGCGCCGGACAGGATCCCCCGCCGGATGAAGATGGGATAGCTGTTTTTCCCTAATTCTACCGTAATTTCCATGGGCACTCCTTACGCAAACGAACCGACACATTTGATCTTATCACAGCACCCGGCCAGTTCCTCCAACAGGCTGCAGCCCTGGGGGCTGTGGATGTTGCCTTCGGCTTCCACGTAGAAGTAATACTGCCACAGCAGCTCGCCCATGGGACGGCTGCGGAGGGTGCGCATATTGAAGCCGTGGGAGCCGATGATATTCAGAGCCTGAGCCAGGGAACCGGCCTCATTTCGCACCGTAAAGACCAGAATGAAATGGGCCCCGTGCTGCTTGCCGATGTTCCGATTCTCCGACCGGGAAAGCACCGCAAATCGGGTGGTGTTCACCTGGGATTGGTTGATGCCCTCTGCCAGCATTTTCAGACCGAATCTGCCTGCGCTTTCCCCGCTGGCAATGGCAGCAACGGTGGGATCACCCAGCTGCGCCACATATTTGGCCGCAAGAGCCGTGTTGGCATAGGGGGTCTGGCTGTAGCCGTGGGTCCTCAGGAAGGGATCGCACTGAGAAAGGGCCTGGGGATGGCTCACCACGGTCTTGATGGTATCCAAAGTGGCCCCCTCCACAGCCAGCAGGTCATGGGTGACGGAAAGGGGCAGCACGTGATTGACAAACAGGGGGCCGGAGAACATCAGGTCGGTGACCTGGCCCACTTCGCCGGCGTAGCTGTTTTCCAGAGGCAGCACCACCGCGTCGCACCGGCCGTTTACCACGGAATCGTAGGCCGCCTTGAAATCGGGGAAGCCAACCTTCTGGGCCTCCGGGAACAGCTTCTCACAGGCGATATGGGCAAAGGCCCCCTCGGTTCCGCTGTAGGCCACCTTCATGCCGTGAAGCAGCCGCTGCTGATACCGCCGGGAAACGGCCATGGTATCGCGCATAAAGTCGATATAATACTCCCGCAGAGTTTCATCCTCCACCCGGGCAGAGCCACTGCGAATGACCATGGCCTCCCGCTCCGCATCCAGAATGGGCATCCCGTGGGCTTTTTTGTACTCCGCAACCAGCTCAGCAGCCCGCATCCGCTCCACGAAGAGGTCCGCCATCTGGGCGTCGATTTGGTTGATTTTCTTTCTGGCTTCCTGTAAAAGATCCATATTCATTCTCCTTTATAGCGCTCTGCAAGGATCCGGAAAGCCGGCAGACTCCGGCGGATCCGGTCTGTGGGCACGCAGTAGGCAATGCGCACATAGCCGGGGCAGCCGAAGCTGTCTGCCGGTACCAGCAGCAGGTCCAGCTCCTTTGCCTTTTCACAGAAGGCATTGGCATCGGGCTCCGGGGATTTCAGGAACAGGTAAAAGGCGCCGTCCGGATATACCGCTTCAAAGCCGTATTCCGTCAGGGCATCATACAGCAGTGTTCTGTTTTCATCATAAACGGAAAGATCCACCGTCTTTCCCAGGCATTCCTTCACCAGCAGCTGGAACAGGCTGGGGGCACACACATAGCCCAGGGCCCGTCCGGCACCGCAGACCGCATCGTACACCTTCTCAGCGCCATCGGCTTCCGGAGACACCAGAATGTAGCCGATCCGTTCTCCCGGCAGGGACAGGGACTTGCTGAAGGAGTAGCAGACAATGGTATTCTTATAATAAAGAGGAATGTAGGGCACCTGGGCATCCCCATAGACCAGCTCCCGGTAGGGCTCGTCGGCAATCAGGTAAATGGGCCGGCCGTATTCCCGGCTCTTCCGGGTCAGCACCTCACAAAGGGCCTCGATGCTCTCCCGGGTCAGCACCACGCCCGTGGGATTATTGGGGGAGTTGACGATGACGGCCTTTGTGTGGGGGGTGATGCCCCGCTCCAGGGCCTCCGGGTCGATCTGGAAGGTATGTTCCGCACTGTTCACTTCCACAAAGGTCGCCCCGGTCTTTTCGGCAAACACCCGGTACTCCGGGAAGTAGGGCGCAAAGGCAACCACCTCGTCCCCCTCCTCCGCAAGGGCCGTCAGAGAAATGGCCAGGGAGGCCGCAGCGCCGCTGGTCATATAAATGTACTCTTCCCGGGCATCAAAGCCGAAGGTTTCCCGAATATAGCGGGCAATGGCCTGCCGCACACCGGTGTCGCCGGCAGCGGAGGTGTAGGCATGGAGGTCCTCCGGAGAAGTCTGGGCAATGAGGGCCTGCAGGGCATCGGTTACCGCCTGAGGGGCCGGAACGCTGGGATTGCCCAGGCTGAAATCAAATACATTCTCCGGCCCCACCTGGGCCTTTCTGTGGACGCCGTATTCAAAGATGTCACGGATCACCGAGCGGTGTCTTCCCAGTTCCAGCATTTTTTCAGAAATCATAGTATCCCTCCTGTTTGCTTGGCGCGAAGCCCTGTAAATAGCAAAAAAGCCTGTTCAGGCCCCCAAAACGGGCCGAACAGGGACAGTCATAGACCGTGGTACCACTCTGCTTCACTTTTCCTCACGGAAGAAGTCTCATGGGGTGCCAGCACACCCCTTCGATATAACGGTCGAACCCGGCACAGCCTACCCAGTGAAACATCACCTTCAGCGTGCAGCTTGCGAAAGGAATTCGCCCCACCATGCAATCCTGTTTTGCACCAACCAACAGTTCTCTGCATCGCAAAGGAAAGGGGTACTGGTTTTCGCTCTGTCGCTTTTGCCATATTACAACGAATTTTAACACAGCAACGCCCCAAAGTCAATCGCTAAGTGTGGGGTTTCTTCCGTTTTTTGGCTGCGGGTAGATAAGTTGACTCCACTTTGCCGGATACGTCACTCTGAGCGCATTGGATAGTAGCTACTTCGTTCCATATCCGATGTTTTCCTCTCAGAATGACGCAGACTTCGTAATTTACAGTACAACAAAGGGATTATCAGTGCTTATCGCCGGTACGTTTTGCCGGATAAGGCTTCACTTCGTCAGTCAGATCCATCAGAAAGTCCAGGCTTGTTTTATAGTATTTTGCCAGGATCATCAGATTCTCCGTTGTAGGCATCAATTCTCCGGTTTCGTACTTGGAAAGAGTGCTTTGGCTGATACCGGTATCGATCTGGACTTTCAGCTGCGTATAGTCTTTTGTGACGCGAATCAGTTTAATGTTTTTCATAATACGCCTCCTTGCTGTCCATTCAATTATTGCATATTTTAGTCTTGACATTCATAATTAGTTTGAATACAATATTCGTATCAGGAATGCAATATTCACGTCCAGAATATAGAATACAGAAGAAAGAAGGAAATGTACTATGGCAATCACGAAAAAGCTGGAGAAACGTCAACAACAGATTAAAAGACTGACGGAACTTGAGGCGAAAGCTAAGAATTATCGGGGTGTAAAAGAATCGCTCCAGGGAGAGCTGGAGAAATGTCGTGCCCAAATTGCCCAGGCCAAAGATGGCCCTCGTCGCAAAAGAAAGGGCATTATCTGGTTGCTGGTGGGATTGGCGCTCCTGGCTGTGGAAGTTATGTGCGTCATGGAAATCATTCCCGGTTACAGTGATGTGGATCCTATCGACTTTGTGATTATGGGCATCCCCCTTCTGATTGGTATTCGGAACCTTGTCAAGGCTGGTAAGGCCAAAGGAAGCGAGACTCTTCAAACCCTGAAGGGACGGGAGAGTTCCCTTTTGGAGCGGCTGGATGCTTTGGAAAAGGAAGCCCGTGAACTGGAAGGATTGCGGATGAAACTTGCTTATACCGGCAAAGATTGGGACATTACAACCTTTGTCGCAAGCCCTTCCAATGTAGCTGCGATGGAAGACGACCTGGAGGATCTGTTTATTGCATTGAAGTACACAGACGATCCCGCGGCCTTCGCCAATTCCTGGCTTGCAAAGAATGAGATGATTCATCTGACCGCAATTCTGAATCAGAATCAGCGTCAGATGCAGGCCTTTGACCGGGGCACCAAGGAAATGAAAAACGCCGGCAGCTGGAAACTGGAAATTGCCCTTTTGGTTACGGCAACACTCAGCATCAATCTGATGAATGTGGCTATGTCCGGCGGCAAGGGCAAAGGTGCGGATTTCTATGAGATTTATGATGGAAGCGACGTCCGGAAACCTAAGAATGCCGAAGAAGAGGCATTCCTGGAGCTGGTCGAGGATGTTTCCTGGAAGCTGTCCTATCATGTATCCAGCAAACTGAAACAGATGCAGAACAAATAAGTTTGTGAAAGCCGGCGATGGACAGACAGTGCCGGATATGGTATTATAAAATTCCAAAATAAAGAGCAGGGGGATTCCAATATGAAAGTCTATATCGTCAACAACTCCTGGGAGGCGGACAAGAAGGTATACGTCACCAGCGCCTGGGACGCGGATATGAAGGTTGCCAAGGTAGACAGCAGCTGGGAAGCGGATATGAAGGTATACATCGTTTCCAGCTCCTGGGAAGCGGACCTGAAGGTTTGCTTCGTCAGCCGCTGGGAGGCCTCCTACTGATCAGGACACAAAAACGCACCGCTTACCCAGCGGTGCGTTTTTCTGTGTCCGGCACAATTCTGCCACAGGTAGCCTGGATTTATATTATTCGAGTCCTTTTGTACAAAGCAGAAAAAGAAAGAGCAGTATAACGGTGCGTAAATGTAGCTAAGAAAAGCGATTAGGTGCTAAAGAAAACTATTCAACAAATTGGAATTTGTTTCATCAGAGGATTTTTGCTTTGCTCGGTTTGTCGGAACAATAAAGGACTGTCAGTTTGCTCCCAACAGCAGGAACTGCTTTACCAGCACCAATCCATTTTCTTTTCGTGTAGGTGTTTCCGTCC
>JAZSLC010000038.1:0-14177 GCA_045535175.1 Faecousia sp.
AAGGCAAACCGCACGTCCATATTGGAGAAAACATCTGCCGAATCAGGGTCCTCCCGATGGCTTCTGGTATCGTAAATGCTGAGCTGAGGTTCCCGGCTGAAGAACTCAAAGAGGGAATCCCGCAGGTGCTGCTCCAGCACCTTGCCGTACATGACAATCTGGGCGGACAGGTCGCCAATGCGGAAGTCCCGCAGAATCTGCAGGGCATCATCCACCACGAAGGCGATCTGCAAATACAGCCGGCACTTGTGGCTCAGGGTATCCAGCAGTTCATCCGACAGCAGTCCCTCCGGGTCCACATTGGCCCGGACCATCCGGAACCGCCGCTCCAGGGTCAGCTCCTCTTCTTCGAAGCCATCCAGCTCCTGCTCCACCTCTTCGGGGATGAACTGAGCCGCGATCTGGGCAGCGGCCTGCTCCACCCGGGCCTCCCGCTCCTCTTCCGGGGCAGGAAGCGCCAGCAAGGAGGTAACGGGCAGCATCACGTGCTGCAAAATTGCCGGCGCATCCAGCATCCGGAACAGACGGCCGAAGCCGTTTTCCCGGTGATGCTCCGTCACTTCCTCTTCTACAATGGAGGCCTCCGGAATATCATCCTCCAAATCGTCCATGTTAAAGAGAGGTGTCCATTTACTGCGGAAAGGATTCTGCTCCAAAGCGGTTTTCAGCCAATCCTCATGGCTGCAGTAATCCGCCAGCAGTTCGCTGTTATAGAGGAATCCGTCCTGCTCAACGGGTCGGCCCAGGCTGTCGATTTCCACAGGCTTCACCAGCACGCCCCGGTTCACCAGGGCAGCGGCGGCCACCTGCTCAAACTGGTTGAAGATGTCCAGCTTAAAGGGCAGCTGCCGCAGCAGTTCCGACTGCTCGTCGGTCATATACTTCAGCCACCGGTCCATCAGGGGGCGAACCTGCTCCAGGGCCCGGGTGCGGACCACCTCTTCCCAGCCGGGTCTTTCACCGTAGGACAGCTCCTCATAAGCGATGGCAGCCACCCTGTACAGCAGTTCCGGAATGCCGCCGCTGAGACTGTGCAGCACCTCAACCTGATGGGGGGTAAAGGAAAAGTCTTCCTCCTCGCATTCTTCCAAACACCGCTCCAGCAGGGCCCGGCTCTGCTCCGCATCCAGGGGCTTCACATCCACTTTTGCGGTAAAGCGGGTCAGCAGGGCGGAGTTTCTGGCCCCCTCCGGCAGGGTAGTCTTGTTGAAATCGTAGTTTGTAACCACCACCAACTGCAGATTCACCCGGCCATCCACCATGGACCGCAAGGTATCATGGTGTTCGCTTTTTATTTTTTCAGAAGATGTAAAGTTTTCAAAGGCGTCCAGCACAAAGACCATCCGGAATTCCAGCATGGCCAGGGCCTTCAGATAGCCGTCAAACCGGGACATTTTGCTGTCATATTCCTTGTTCATCATCCGCTGCAATGTCTGGGCTTCCTCTTCCCGGCCGCACATGGACAGCAAGTGAAGGCTGTTTTCAATGGCATCGGCAAAGTAACCGTATACATCCTCGCCGCCGTACTCCGCAGGGAAGCTGCCCACATCAATCAGCACATTCTCCTGGGCCATCTTCAGCCGGTAGGCCCGGTCAAAGGCGCAGTCCAGCAGCGCCGTCTTGCCGGAGCCCTCCGGTCCCAACACCACCGCGTTCTGGTGGGACCGGACCGCCAGCCGCAGTTCCTTCAGCAGGTCCTTTCTGCCCACCAGGTGGGTCGCCCGCTTGACGGGATATCGCAATTCAAAGGGGTTTATTCCCATAACGAATCTCCTTTATCTGCCCGCCCCCCGGAGGGGGCGGTTTTTTTACGGGGTCAGTTCTCCCGTTTGCGAATGAAAATGGGGTCCGTTTCGCCCTTGTTTCCGAACACAGAGGGGAAGTCGGTCTGGGTACGGAAGTAAAGTCGGTACAGCTCCACCGGGAACCGGTAACTCTGATCCGCTTCCGAGAAGGCAAGCAGTTTCAGCTTCAGCAGGTTCCCCAGAGCCTTATCCACCTGGGATTTAGTCATCCGGTAGCCCTCCGGCAGTTTAGGTGACGTGAGCAGGGTTTCCAGCTTGCCTGCCGGCACAGAAGAACCTCTGTAAGGACTCAGCCGCTGCATCACGTCCAGCACCAGGCGCGCGTCCTTGTCCTTATCCCGCTCTCCGACACCGTCAAAGAACTGCTCACAGTACTCCTTCTGGATCAGGTTCATAATCTGGCCCTGAACATCCACAGGGTAAATCACACTGCGGCCGTGGTCCCGGACATAGTTGGTAACCGTATTGGCCAGCAGCTTCACGTGCCACACCAGGCCCTGAGTGTACTCCCAAATCCAGTCGATGGCTTCTTCGGTAAAGATCACTTCCGGATGGGCCTCATAGGGTTTTTGCAGCAGCGCCCGGACTTCTTCCTTGGTAATCAGGCCCACTTCAATAACCACATCGCCGATACGCTGGAAGAACTGGCTGATACCACCGTCACCGGTGCGGTAACGCAGCAGATACTTGGATCCGCATAGAATCAGATGCAGCGCCTCTTGGCAGCTTGCACTGCAGAGCATATTGCTGAGAACCTGGAACAAATGGCTGTCCACAGAGGTCCGCTGCTCCACAGAGGCGAAGAAGTTATCCACCTCGTCCAGCATCAGCACCAGGCCCTTACCGGTCATGTTCTTCAGTTCCCGGAAGAACATTTCCAGCTTCTGAGGTGCCAGATCCTCTTCCCCTTCTGCCAGGACCCATTTACTGCAGAAGTCATGCCACTGCTCGTTTTTGCAGAACTCCGGATACTCCAACCGAATATGATCCAGTACCTGTTCTACAAAGAGGGAATAAACAGGGTGTGAACCGCTGTCTTTCAGACATCCTACGATTGTAATAATCGCCTCTTCGCTGTAGTAAGCCTTCACGTAGGCCCTGACATAGTTAAGCAGGGTGGTCTTACCGGCCCGGCGGATACCATAAACCACCGCATTCTGGAAGCTGGCAAACCGTCCGCTGCGGAACAGATTCCGCAGGTCCCGGGTTTCTTTCTTACGGCCGAAGAAGCCTTCGCTCACCACATCCCCGTTTCCGTCGGGCTGGAAGTCCACAATGGTCTGGGTGTTGTACACTCTGGTGGGGAAGTCCGGCTCTGCATAGTCGCTCAGCTCCAGTTCTCCCTGGATATCCGGCAGGTTTGCGTACTCCTCATGGCCTTCGTAGGAATACCAGCCCTTCAGCTCATAGTGCAGTTTCTTGGTTTCTGCCTCTGCCCGGTAGGGGAGCTTGAAGCTGCAGCGGGCCTTGGGCTCCAGGGGACCGCTGAGGACCCAGTACTCGGTGGCGGAATTCTCATAAACCGCATAGATGGTCAGGTTCCTGGCGGCCACGTTGCCCTCGTTACTGATCTCGCCGTAGAGGAATTCATCCCGCCACTGCTTGCCCCGGTTCAGAATCTTCACCCGAAGCTGGGGCCGCCGGTCCAGTTCCTGAATTTCCTTCTGGATCAGGCCGCACAGGGTATCCTTCAGAGGCTGCCACATACCGTAGCTGATGGTGCCGGCCAGGTTTCTGGCCTCCACATAGCCCTGCCGCAGCATGATCTGGTTATCGCCGCTGCGGTTGAAGCACAGCATCAGCTGATCCAGCACCTTATAGACCGTCTGCACGGTCCGGTACCGGTAAACATCGTCATGGAGCATTCTGCCCAGAATGTCATAGGCATCCCGGTTGGCGAAGAAGTCCTCCGCCACCTGCTGAATGGCCGTGTAGCCCTTCTGGAGGATGTTGAAGAGGATCAGGTTCTTCACCATGGTTTCCAGTTCCCCAACCGCCTCTCTCAGAACGCCGCGGCTTGCCTCGGCACCCAACCGGCGCTTCATACGCTCCTGGTAAACCGCCAGCTCCAGCACCGCCTTCCGGGCGGTCTGCAGGTCCTCCGGCGTACCCAGGTCGTTGTGGTAGGCATAGAAGTCCAGGCCGAAGCGGATCACCGCTGCCAGTTCTTCACTGTTCTGGCCCCGGTCTTTGCAGCCGCTGTAAATGCTGCGGGACAGTTCCAGCCGGCGGGCCAGATTCTGCTTGAATCTGGGGAGGGCTTTCCACTGCCGCTGCAGGGCCTCCATGTCCTCCCGGACAGCCGCCCGCTCCACTTCCCGGGCAAATTCGGGCAGTACCGGCAGTGCTTCCTCAATGGGCTCCGCCGTGACATCTGTCACCGGTGCTTCCAGCTCCACCTCTTCCTTCACAGGCAGCTGCCGCAGGGCACCGCCCTGAATCCAGTCGAAGCGCAGGATCAGAATGTGGAGGGACCGGTAGCTGACGGAAGTTTCCATCCGGAAATGGCTTTTGGCATAATCCGCCGAAGCGGTTTCAATGTGGGTTCTCTCGATTTCCTCCAACAAATTGGGGTCCTTGATATGGAAGGAGTTGGCGCCCAGCCGGTTTCTCTGGCGCATCATCAGGGCCAGATAGGCCTTGGGCAGACCCCACTCCATATCCCGCAGGGCTTCCATCTTTTCCTGCTCAGGGATGGCCGGGTTCACGCCCCGCACCAGGGCCTGGGCCAGTTTCCGGATTTCTCCCGTAAAGAACATGGAAATCTGCATGGCGATCTCAGCTCTGGGAGAGCACATCACGGCCATCACCATGTTGATGCAGCGCCAGGGCTGGTAGTCCGGGGAAGCCACGCCCTCAATCATGTCTCCGTCGCCGCTGAGCAAACCGCAAAGACGGCCGTAGGCCTTGTACTGGGCCTTGACGATGTTGGTATCCAGCTTGATGTTGCTGCAGAAAAGTCCGGCATCGGCCAGCTTCTGCAGTGCATCGTAATAGGCCCGGGCCACGCCCTCAAAGCCTTCCCGGAAGGCCTTCTGGGCTGCCGGGAAATACTGATACTGCAGGATTTTGCCATGGTCCTGCATGGCACCCACCACCCACAGCCGGTAGAACATCAGATTCTGGTCCGTGCTGCGGCAGGCTTCGATCTTATCCCGGTACAGGTCGTGGAAGAGGGAGTACTCTTCCAGGGGGTATACCAGGGGCAGCTCCGCCTTCTGAAGGATGTTCATCTGGTGGAACTGTCTGGCAAAGAGAATCTGACGTGATTTCTTCACGTGCTCGGAATAATCCCGGTTATTGCCCCGGTAGGTCACCGGGTAAGCCTTCTGGAGCTTATCCAGGAAGGCCCGGGCAGCACTGACCGGCTGGCCTTCCACCACCCGCAGCAGGCTCCGGCACAGGCCCAAGGAATCCATCTGGCCGTCGGTGTAGTTTTTGACGGATGCCACATCCATGTACCGGCGGATCATGGGACCGTCATATGCATCGTTGTCATAGAAGAACTGCATCAGATCCGACCAGTCGGCGGTGACCATGCTGAGAATGCCCTTGCACAGCAGTTCCAGCTCACCGGGCACCTGGTTGGCCAGCTTGGCCAGCAGATTCTTCTGGTAATCGTTGATTTTGGCTGCCTTTTCGAAGATGGTGTCGGGCTTCATGCGCCGCAGATAGTCACCGGCTGCCACACTGAAATCGTATCCGGGACTCACCTGGCTCACTTTCAGCTCCAGGTTCCTGGCGATGATCACCGCGTTCACACCGGCCAGACAGTAGGCGCACCACTCGCTGTCCCGGCGATAGTAGGTAGCACTCTGGGCCGGAGGCACCAGCAGGCCCCGGAGGGCTCTGTGAAGGATAGGCAGGGGGTCTTCCACGCCGCACTTGCACAGGATGAAGAGGGCATCGTTGAACACATAGTCCTGGGGATAGGTTTTCAGCAGTTCCAGCAGCATCCGGGCACAAAGGTCCGCCTTGCCTTCCAGGATCATCCGGCCCGTAAGCTTCTGAATATCCTGGGCCGCAGGCCGGTTGCCGTCTTCCAGGAACAGTTCCATCATCAGCCGGTTTTCCGGCTTCTCCACCCACTGCTGCAGCTCCTCATCGGAAAGGCCGCTCAGCTGGCGCATCAGCTCACCCGCCGCCACAGGGGCATCGGTCTGCAGCAGATGAGCCAGGAAATGCCGTGCCTCGGGAATCCGGCCCATGTACAGCAGCCGGATCACGGTGGCGGCACCCACTTCGGTGTTGGTGGTGGTGAGGAATTCCAGGAATTCCTCCTCCATAATCTGCAGAGCCTCCCGGCTGCCCATGGACACCGCCATATAGGAAGCGGTGCTCAGGGCCGTGTGGGCCGCGTTGGTATCGTGGATGCGGGTCATGGCCTTGGCACCCGTACACAGCAGCTTCAGGGTTTCCAGCAGCATCCGGACCTCTTCTTCCCCGGTCCATCGGGCAAAATAGCCGGGATTTTCCATGGCCATCTGGGCTGCGAAGGACCGGCTGCCCTTGGAGGTACCCTTGGTGGCCTGTACCCAGTTCCACAGAGCCCGGACAGTCATCTCGTCCACCCGGTTTTTGGCACAGTAGCGGACACAGCTGCCCCACTGCTCCGGATTCTTCATAGCTCGGCAGTACATCAGACGGGCAGTGGCCCGGTCACTGATTTCCGGCAGGGCCATGCAGCCTTCCCAGTAGGCTTCCGTATCGGGAGCCGAGAACAGGGCCCGGATCATGGCCAGACTTTCGGTGCGGTTCAGGGTGCCGTACTGCTCGTCCCCGCCCTGTTTGGCCAGGCTCCGCAGCTCCAGCAGCTTCATATGGGCAGCGGCCAGGTCTTCTTCCGCCACTTCTCCGAAGGACCCACAGAATCTGCAGAATTCCACAATCTGCTCGGGGTCACATTCTTCCAGGGTCTGCAGGAACAGCTCCGTCACATCGGGCAGCTCCCCGGGAAGCTGCTCTACCGCCACGGAAACCAGGGCGGGCAGCTTTTCGCCCAGCTCTTCATCGCTGCAGCCGGCCAGGTATCGCAGCGCATAGGCTGCCTCCCGGGTCTTGCCCAGCAGCTCCTGGAGCCGGTACAGGCAGTAGGCCACCTGATGGTTGCTCCGGTCGCCCCGGAGGATCCGGCGGCAGATTTCCGATGCGTCCTGGGCCACTTCCATCGGCAGGCTGTCCCGGTTCATGGCCCGCAGATAGGCCTCACAGAGGGCCCCCTGCAGTTCTTCTTCCAAAATGGCCCGCTTGCTCTGCTGGGCAGCCACCCCATGCAGGTACATCAGGCCGTCGGTCTGGAGGGTTTCCCGCTGGGCCAGCTCCCTGACGCTGCGGATCACCGCCGGTGCGGTGCCGCAGGGAGAGGCAGCCACCTGATTCAGCAGGGTACGCAGTACCGCAGGCTCAGCAGCACACTCTTCCAGGGTCTGGGCCACCTTTTCGGCCAGGCCCTCAGGTACCGGCTTCCGGTTCAGCAGATCCTGCAGGCTGAGGACCCGGCGGCGAATCTCCAGCTCCTCCCGGTGGTCGGGATAGAGTTTCCCCAGAAGCTCCATTTTGGCGTAGTGTTCTTCGTCGCCGGTGCCGTCCTGCAGCATCCGGTCATAGAATTCCCGGGCCCGGTCTTCGATCTGACCAATCCCCAGGATATTATAGTAGTATACCGCCGGATATAGTTCGAACTGCTCCAGGGCATGGGCCTGAATCCGCTCCATCCCCTCTGCATCCAAAGCACCGTCTGCGGTCATAATCTTTTCCAGCAGTTCCGGGCTGCACTGCTGCAGTAGCTGCCGGAACACCCCGATAATCCAGTTTTCCAGCAGGTCCAGTCGGCCCTTCCGGGCCAGGACCCGGGCCACCTGAACCGCCACTTCATCGTCGCACAAAACTGCAGGCAGTTCCATTCCGGGCTCTGCATCGGTGGCAACCCGGGCAGCGGCCACCTGAAGCTGCTGCTGCTGGCTCCACTCCTGCTGCTCCACCCAATCCAGGAACAGCTCATACTGCTCCGTCTGGAACAGCCGGTTGCCGTATTCCACCGGGTGCTGCTGGCGCAGGGCAGGATAGGTCTGCAGCAGCTGCCACTGCTGCTGGCGGTTTTCGGTTTCTTCATAAAGATCCCACAGCAGGTTCACTGCCTCGGGATCAGGCAGGGCAAAGCGGCAGAACTGCTCTGCCTCCGGACTGTCAGGGCCCACCAGGCCCGCCACTCTGCGGGCCACACTGAGGCAGTCGCCGCCCTTGGCGTAGCTGCCGGTCTGATAGAGGGTACGGGCCTTGCGGATCTGCTCATCGCTGAAGCCCATCTTGCTCAGAGCCTCGGGATCGGTCAGCAGGTCCCGCAGACCGCTGTCGTGGAGCACCACGCTGCGGACATAGTCCCGGGTCAGGGCTTCCTTCAGCTGCAGCAGCCACCGGAAGACCTGGACCTGTTCCTGTTCCAGATTGTCCAGGGCCTCCTGGGCCACCTTTGCCGCTTCGGGAACCTGCACCAGCAGGTACAGCACATCCTGCAGCAGGGTCCGGCTCAAAAGGGCAACCTTTTCAGGCTTCCGGTGCAGCAGCGCCGTCAGCCAGGCCCGGCGGGGCTCGGTCTGTCTGCCGGCCGCCTCGCCGTAATGATCATACAGCTGGATACACTCGGTCCAGCGCTCTTCCCGGGCCAGAATCCGGATCAGACTGCCGGCCCGTACCGGGTTATCCTCCTGGGCCAGGCTCTGCCAGAGCCAGCTTTCCGCCCGCTTGTTCCGGTTGCCCTGGAACAGCTCCAGCCGCATGGCCACTTGGTAGGGATCGCTGCCCACAGGCCGGTTGTCTTCCAGCAGACCCCGGGAAATCCGGGCGATGTCCTCATGGTCGTAGCCCATGGCCACCAGCCGTTCCGGTGCGTCTGCCAGTTCCTGCACCTGTTCCATCCGGTCCTCGATGACCGCCTCTTCCAGGGGATTCAGGGTGTCCACCCCCGCCATCCGGGAAGTATACAGCTCCAGCTGTCCCAGCAGCATCCGGTCCCCGGCGGCTTCCAGGGCTCTGCGCAGGTCATAGGTGGCATCCTCCATGTGCATCAGCCAGGGGCGCTCCTGCAGGAATGCCCCCACAGCCTCCGGAGCCTTCCGGGCCAGAATCTGCACATAGTAAAGCTGGGTATCCAAATCATAGGCCGCTTCGGCCCCATAAGCACCCCAAAGGGTGCAGAATTCCTCTTCCTGGCCGCGGGTACGGTACAGCTCCAGCAGCTTGGCAGCGCAGTTGGGGGCATCTGCCATGAGGCCCGCCAGCAAATACCGCTCTGCGGTTTCGTTCCGGTTTCCGAACACCGTCAGCAGCCGGCAGCCCATATGCAGCAGGCTGTGCCCCGGCTTCAGTTCCTCCCGGTTTTCCAGATTCTCCAGAATCCGGCTGCGGCTTTCGGCGTCATAGCCCATTTCCAGCATGCTTTCTTCATTGGCCGCCAGATCCAGGGCCTCGGCAATCCGGTCTTCCAGAACCAGATTTTCCAGCAGATCCCGGCCACCGAAGGCGCCCCAAACGGCACTGTATTTATGCTGGCACAGTTCTGTCAGCAGCTGCTCCGGCTTGGGCATCACCTTCTGTTCCGGCTGGTCCGGCTCCTGCACTGCGCAGAGGGCCTCCAGATTGGCCACCTTCAGTTCCGTTTCCCGGAGTTTTTTCCGGTACTCTTCATAAAATTCCACGTTCCACAGCTTCTGGCCCATGAAGATCATGCAGTTAAAGCCGAATTGCAGGGAAACAGGCTGCATGGATGCAATCAGGGCAGGGCCGGCCTGCTCGGGATCCATGCAATCCAGCAAGGTCACGTAGGGCTTCAGCAGGTTCAGCAGCTGCTCGACGGAGTGGGTTTCTTCAAAGGCCTTGCAGGCTTCCTCCAGGCCGGGTTCCTCCTGAGGCACTTCCGCAGCCGCAGGCTGGCTCTGCCGGGCCGTTTCCAGAATCATGGCCCGAAGCTCGCCCATCAGTTCCCGCACCTTCTTCAGGTCTCCATCCAAGCGGTTGCGCTCCTCGCACCAACGGCGGATTTCCTCCAGGGTGGTCAGTTCCTCCGTCAGTTCCAGTGCAGTGATCAGCTGCTGGGCCCGGTTCCATTTCTTGCGGTAATGGCTCACCGCCGTCCAGCAGGGGATGGACAGATTCCGGCCCTGGCGGATGCTCTCCAGATACTCTTCCTCCATGGCCAGCAATTCTTCCCGGCGCTGCTCCAAAAATTCGCAGACTTCCAGGAGCATCGTCACATTGTCATCGGCTTCCCGCTTCCGGGGCTGCATTTTTTCCACGTGCTCTTTCAGCCAGGCACCCAGTTCGCTTTCCTCTTCCCCGGGATAGCTGATGCCTTCCATGATCATGGGCTGATAACGGGTGCCCTCTTCCCGGGTGTTTTCCTTCAGCACGCAGTAAAGGGGCTCCCCGATGGGGGTATGCATTCCGCTGAAGAAGGCCACCCGCAGGGTTCCGTCTTCCAGGAAGGCCCGGATGCCGGGGGTCTTGCCCTGCAGCACATCATTCAGGTGGCAGGCCACCATGGCGCTCCAAACCTGAGGATCGTTGCCGGTGCAGCCGGTATACCGGCGCAGCAGCTTGGTATTGTTGTTCCACCAGCCCATAAAGGCAATGGCGTGCATCTGGCGGATCAGTTCCTCCTGGTCATACTCCGCCAGCCGTTGAAAGGCAGGGGGATAGACCCCCTCTGCATTGGCAGGGGGGAGGGGCTGTTCATCCTTGCGCAGCAGATACTGGCCGTCGGGAGACTTTTTCAGCTCCGGCAGCAGGGAGATCACCCACTCTGCCAGGCTCTGGGTGCTGTACATCCGGCGGTCGATGCCGTTTTGGCGCAGAACGCCGCCGAAATAGGCCAGCAGCACCGTGCCGTCGTCAGAAAGATCCGCTTCCGCCAGCTGGCGCACCTTGGCCCGCACTTCCTCGGGCACCGGAGGGTAGCCCGCAGGCAGCAGCCGGCCCTTTCCTTCGGAAATCTCCATCTCCGGGAAATTGGCAGCAATCCACTCATCCAGCTTTTTGCCCCCGGTCAGGGTGCTCCAGAAAATGCCCGCGTCGAAAAGGCGCTTGGGCAGTTCCCTCATGTCCACCGTTCCCTGGGGATAGCAGGCCGTCCGCAGGGCAGCCAGCACCTTCTCCCGGGTTTCCTTTGTCAGGGTTCCACCGATCTGCTCATTACTCATGGCGCACATCCTCACTTTCCAAATCCGCGTTTTTTCGCTCTTTGTAATGTATTATTATACCTTTTGGGGCTTTTTCTGTCAACGAAGAATGGAGGCCCTTTTTCAGTTTCCGACAAAAATGCCACTTCGAAGCATTTCGAAGTGGCATAAAGATCAATCCTGATGGGCCATATATTCTGCTGCGTTCAAATATCTGCGGTAAGCGGCCTCATAATCGGCATTGGGGTCGGGACTGAAAAGGGCGGTAGCCGGACGGGACATGGCCTTTGCCGCAGCCTGGGGGGATTCCCAAAGGCCTGCCGCCGCAGCGGCCATCACCGCAGCGCCCACGGCACTGGCAGGCTCCCGGTCCATTACAGACACTTCCCGGCCCAGCACATCCGCCAGAATCTGCATCAGCAGGCGGTTTTTCTTGCTGATGCCGCCGCCGGCATACATTTTCCGGATGGCAATGCCCCCCTCTTCCAGCAGGTCCACGATGTGACGAATCCCGAAGGCGGTGGCTTCCAGCAGCGCCCGGTAGATATGCTCCGGCCGGGTCTGGAGCCCCAGGCCAAAGATGGTGCCGGTGAGGTTGGGATTGGCATAGGGAGATCGGTTGCCGTTCCACCAATCCAAGGCCCACGCGCTGTTCTCCCGAACTTCGGCAGCCAGCTGTTCCAGATAGCCGAACACATTGCCGCCGGAGGCTTCATAATAGCTGTGGGGCACACAGTTGTCCATGAACCAGCCGAAGGTATCTCCCAGGCTGGAATGGCCCGTTTCGTAAACGTAGCAGCCGGGGAAAATTCCGTCTTTCACCTTGCCCAGCAGGCCCGGCACCGGCGCATCCTCCTGCGAAAGGGTCAGATAAGACCCGGAGGTTCCCAAAGTCAGGGTCATCTCCCCATCTCCGCTGAGACCGGCCGCAAAAACCGTGGCATGGGCATCGATGATGGAGACCGCCACCGCAATGCCCCGGGGCAGGTTCAGCCGCTCTGCCCAGGCAGGCTGCAGTGTTCCCGCCAGGGCACCTGCGGGAGCCACCGTCCCCTCCAGAAGCTTCTCATCCAGGCCAAGCCGCTGCAGCAGTTCCCGGGGCCAGTCCCCCCGCCACAGGCCCTTAAAGCCCGCCATGTTGGTGCTGCGGACCTTTTGTCCCGTGAGAAGCCATGCAATCCAGTCCCCCGCCTCCACAAAAGAGGCAGTTTTTTCGTAAATTTCCGGCTCTGTTTCCTTCAGTTCCAGCAGCTTCGGCAGCATCATTTCCGATCTGACCACGCCGCCCTGATCCGTCAGGTCGATGCCCAGCTCTGCGCACAGAGCGGTGATCCGCACCGACTGGTCCTCGGCAGAGTGGGATTTCCAGAGTCTTGCCTGGCCCAAAGCCCGAAACTCTTCGTCCACCGGCAGCACCGTGCAGGAGGTGAAGTCAACACCGATGCCCACCACCTGGGCTTCATAGCCCCGGGCCGCCTTCCGGACGGCATACTCCATGGTCATCAGATAATCCGCCGGCTCCTGCCTGGCCCCGTTGCGGGCCGTGGCGATCACCCCGTGGGGATATTCCATCATCCCAGACTGTATCAGTTCTCCATCCCGGTCCACCAGTACCGCCCGGCAGGAAAGGGTTCCAAAATCCACACCGATTACGTATTCCATAGCGCGCCTCCGTCATTTTGTTTTTCCCATGATAGCATACCAAATTTCCAAATTCAACCTTCCCGCCGAATTTCTGTCTTGCAACTTTTCCCAATCAGTGGTAGAATAAGCTTGAAAATCTGTGCACCCGGGAAAGCGGGGCAAGGAGGATAAAAACAATGAATGCAAGCGAAAAGCGCAATCTGCAAGTGACCGCCTGCAAGATCCGCATGGGAATCATCGAATCCACCCACGCGGCCAAGTGCGGCCACCCCGGCGGCAGCCTGTCTGCCACCGAGATGTTCACCTACCTGTACTTCAAGGAAATGAACATCAATCCCGCCGACCCCAAGTGGATGGGCCGTGACCGGTTCGTCCTGTCCAAGGGTCACACCGCCCCCGGCCTGTACTCCACCCTGGCACACCGTGGCTTCTTCCCTGTGGAAGATCTGCTGACCCTGCGCCGCATCGACTCCTATCTCCAGGGCCACCCCAACATGAACACCGTCCCCGGCGTGGATATGTCCACCGGTTCCCTGGGTCAGGGCGTCAGCGTAGCTGCCGGCATGGCACTGGGCCTGAAGAAGCAGGGCTCCGATGCCCGTGTTTACACCCTGCTGGGTGACGGCGAGCTCCAGGAAGGCCAGGTTTGGGAAGCCGCCATGTTCGCCTCCCACTACAAGCTGGACAACCTGGTGGTCATCGTGGACAACAACGGCCTGCAGATCGACGGCAACATCGCCGACGTGATGAGCCCCTATCCCATCGTGGACAAGTTCCTGGCCTTCGGTTTCAACACCATCGCCATCGACGGCCACGACTTTGATGCCATCGAGAAGGCACTGGCTGCCGCCAGAAAGACCAAGGGCCAGCCCACCGCCATCGTCATGTCCACCGTCAAGGGTCAGGGCGTGAGCTTTATGCTCAACGACGCCGGCTGGCACGGCAAGGCTCCCAACGATGCGGAGTACGCACAGGCCATGTCCGAACTGAACGCACAACTGGCAGAACTGGAGGGCTGAGATTATGGCAGAGATGAAGAAAGTCGCCACCCGTGACAGCTATGGCAAGGCACTTGCCGCGCTGGGTGCAAAGTATGAAAACCTGGTGGTTCTGGACGCCGACCTGGCAGGCGCCACCAAAACCGCAACCTTCCAGAAGGCCTTCCCCGACCGTCACTTTGACTGCGGCATTGCCGAGGCAGACCTGATCTGCGCCGCTGCCGGTATGTCCACCACCGGTCTGGTTCCCTTCGCCTCCTCTTTCGCAATGTTCGCTGCCGGCCGTGCCTTCGAGCAGGTCCGCAACTCCATCGGCTACCCCCACCTGAACGTGAAGATCGGCGCCACCCACGGCGGCATCAGCGTCGGTGAGGACGGCGCCAGCCATCAGTGCTGCGAAGACTTCGCCCTGATGCGCTCCATCCCCGGCATGGTGGTCATGTCTCCTGCCGATGATATCGAAGCCAAGGCCATGGTCCGTGCCGCTTACCTGCATGAAGGCCCCGTGTATATGCGCTTCGGCCGTGCAGCAGTTCCCGTGATCCATGAGGAAGGCT
>JAZSLC010000112.1:0-18004 GCA_045535175.1 Faecousia sp.
GGGGCTGATTCTGGTTACAGCCTGCCAGCGTGCCGACGAGCATTACAAGAACAAGCAGCATGGCGAGGATTCTCTTCATAATTCACAACTCTCCTTTTTTGATGATGGTTTTGTGGGTTGCGGCCGCATCCTCATTATGCCACAAAAACCGATTCTTTGTAAATGTGCAATAATTATTTTGATGCACGCCCCTGTTTTTTGTGAGAATGACAAGAGTAGAGGCTGCTGAAGACGAAAAAGAGGGTGCTGCATGGTGGCAGCACCCTCTCTGGGGAATATAGGTTTTACCAGATAACCACTCTCTTGGAGGGGGCCAGGTACATTCCGTCGGTCTTTTTGACACCGAAGGCGGCGTACCACTCGGGGAAGTTTCTGGGGGGCATATTGGCCCGCAGGCAGCAGGGGCCGTGGACATCCACCTGCAGCAGCAGTGTCTGGTACTCGGGCTTTGCCTTCTGGCACCACACTCTTGCCCAGTTGGTGAAGTACTCCTCAAAGGAAGCGCCGTCGGTCTGGGACATGATGTCCAGGGTCACGGCCATGCCGCCGTTGTCGGCAATATTCTCGCTGACGGTGAACTTGCCGTTGACGGTGCCCCAGGGCAGCTGGATGCCGTCAAACTGGCGGATCATGGCAGCCACCTTCTTGTTGAACTTCCGCTCGTCGGCCTTGGTCCACCAGTTGTTCAGGTTGCCCAGCTCGTCGCACTTGGCGCCGTTGGAGTCGAAGGCGTGGGAAATCTCATGGCCGATGACGGCGCCGATGCCGCCCAGGTTTTCGCTTCTGGTCTGATGGATGGAGTAGAAGGGGGGCTGCAGAATGGCAGCGGGGAAGGTGATGTCATTGACGAAGGGATCGTAGCAGGCGTTGACCATGTGTCCGGGCATGGCCCAGTGGGTGCGGTCCACTTCCTTACCCAGTTTGGCAAGGTTTTCCTCCAGGCGGATTCTGCGCAGAGAGGTCACGATGTCAAAGAGGGATTTGCGCTTGTCGAACACCAGCTTGCTGTAAATCTCCTCCACCCGGTCGGGATAAGCCAGCTTCAGGCCCATCTTGGAAAGCTTCAGGATGGCCTTGTCCTTGGTGGCCTGCTCCAGGAAGTCGTTTTCTGCGATGCGCTTCTGGTAGGTGGCCACAATCTGTCGGACGATTTCGGTGATGTCCTTCTTGGCCTCTTCACCGAAGTACTTTTCGCCGTAGTAAAGACCCACGGGTTCGCTGTACATACCGGAGGCCAGCTGATAGGCGAACTTTTCGGGGGAAGAATTGGCGGCGATGCCGGAGAGGGCTCTGCGGAAGGCACCGCCCAGGTCCCGCAGCTCCTCGCTCAGCAGAATGCAGCTGCCCATCAGGGTGGTCACGTAGGCCCAGCTCTTGTAGGCTTCAAAGTTCTCCTGGTTGAACACTTCCTTGAAGTGCTTAAAATAGCGGGGCTCGGCCACGATGATCTCCTCGGGCAGGAAACCGAACAGATCGGTCAGCAGCTTCTTCAGGTTCAGAGGCTTGACCATGCCGGCCACTCTGCCGGTCTTCATGGGGTTGTACATCTTCACGTACTCGGACCATTCCTCGCTGGTCTTGACGTACTTTGCAACCAGGGCATCAAAGGCCAGAGTGTCCTGAATCAGAAGATCGGCTTCTTCCTCGCTGTGACCGGCCAGGAGCAGAACCTGCTTTGCAAAACCGCTCCACATACCCAGCAGCATATCCCGCTGCTGTTCCTTGCCCTCTTTGTAATAGGAGGCATCGGGCAGGATGACGCCGGGGCCCTGGATCATCACGCAGTGATGGGTGGTGTCTTTCATGTTGGGCTCCACCATGATGCTCAGGGGCATGGCGATGTCCCGCAGCAGCAGTTCCTTGGCACGCAGATTGAAGCTGCGCAGGCTGCCCAACTTCTTCAGGACGGACAGATGCTTCAGGGCGGGCTTCACGCCGTGCTTATTCTTCCGCTTCACGTCCTTGGCCAGCAGGAACAGGGTGCAGGCTCTTTCCAGATACTCGTTGGGGTAGGCACCGGACTGGCACATGGCGTTAAATTCGCCGATCATGAGCTTTTCCACTTCGGTGCTGAGGGTGGCAAAACCGCCGGTCATGGGCATATCATCGGGAATCACCAGTTCCTCCAGCTTCGCCTGGTTCACATAGGTGTAAAGATCATCTTGAATTCTGACTTTTTCCATAGTTATCTCCCTTACGGTAAAATAGTAATCAAAACACTATATTTTATACCACAACCGGGGGAATTTGTAAATAACCTCTTGCATGATCGGGAGGATCTCATAGTGAAATGGAGGTCTGCACCCAAATGCCAAAACGAGCCGCATCCCCACCGGGGCGCGGCTCGTTTTTTAAGCATCTTTCTCATCAACTGTATTTCCGTAACGCAGATTCTCCGCTTCCAGGTCCTCCGGGGACATATATTTCCTGAAAACGCGCTCCAGAACATAGCTGCTGACCAGCATTCCTCCCGCCGGCAGCAGCAGAATCCCCATGGGAATCAGCACCGACCCCACAACCGTGACCGCAAAAATCAGCAGCAGCAAAACCGTCCGGGGGAAGTTGCAGATGGCAAGCCACAGGGAATTCTTCATAATCTGCACCGTGGAGTTGTGGAATCTTGCCAGGTACGGAAACAGATACAAGGCCCACGCGGTCACGGCAGCCCACAGCACCAGCAGAAAAATCAGCATGGCTTTGGGCAGGTAGCCTGCACGGTACAGGATATAGGACCCGTAGCTGCTCACTGCCAGCAGGCCAAAGAGCAAAACCAGGATCAGCCAAAGGCCCGTGGACTGCTTGAAATTCTGGCGAAAAGAGCGCCAGTATTCCCTCAGAATCCCCGTCACCCCATAGCGAACCACCTTGTTCACGGTGTAATACAGCGCTGTGGTTGCTGCGCCAACGGTGACGATGGGCAGGCAGCTGATGATCCAGACTATCGACAAGCACAGGCAGTCCGTCACCTTGCCCAGTGTCTGGCAAAGGACTCCGTCATAGCTAAGCCAGTTCCGCATTTGCGATTCCTCCATTCGCAGTTATTTGGGTGATCTTTCCGTCAAATGCCGCCGGCCCGTCAGGACAGTTTTTCGAAAATCCAGAACACAGCGGGAATGGTCAGGCACGACAGCAGGTGGGAAACAAGAACCATGCCGGAGGCATCCTTAACCTCCCGGTCGTACGCACTGGGAATGATCACGGTATTCAGCCCAAAGGGCATAGCCAGGATGCAAAGGGCACACATTGTAAAGGTCTCCCCAAAGGGGTGCAGCAGCCCTGCCGCCAGGAACAGCAGCGGAAACACCAGCAGCCGCAGCCCGGAAAACAGGTACACAGCCCGGCATTTCAGGATCTCTTTCACGTCAAACTGAGCAATCACCATGCCCGATACCAGCATGGCCAGAGGAGACATACAATCCGCAGCCGATGCGATAACCGATCGGGCAACCTCCGGAACAGGGATTTCCAGGATGCCCACCACCATGCCCGCCGCCATGCAGATGACCATGGGATTGACCAGGCTCCGCAGCCTTTGCAGGAAGGAGGGCTTGGCGCTGCCGCTCGTCATCAGCAAAGAGGGAACGCCCCAAAGATAGGCCACCACCCAAAGGGGCAGGGTAAACAGCACGTATTCCAGAAAAATCTCCGGAAACAGGACCCGCACCACCGCGTTTCCCATAAAGCCGAAATTGGAAAAGCACATACCGTACAGATAATAGTCCTTCTCCGGCCTGTCCTTGGCCCAAAGGCGCACCGCCGCCAGGGAAAGAAGGATCACAACCCCTTCCAGCACCAGACTTCCGGCGAACAGCTCCAATGCGGTGCCGATTTTTTGGGTGGTGAAATGGCTGATAAAGGTTTCCAGCATCAGTGCCGGAATAAACAGGTTGTTTTCCAGCACCGACAGTGCCTTGGCGGTGTGCTCCGATACAACCTTCCACTTTGCCAGACAGTAACCGATGACTACAAACAACAGCAGGAAGGTGGTTTGATTCAGAGTTGTGTGGAATAATGTCATACCCTCTTACCGGATTTCCCTTCCGTAGACCCCGATCTGTGTCAGCGCAGGGAAGGGGGAGTCATCGTCGTGTTTGATCAGCTGTCCAAAGGTCAGCCACCGGATCTTTCTGGGCGGGATGGCAAAGCGCTGGGGCTTGTCCGTCTTTTGGAAGGTCAAAGTCTCCCGGCTCCCGTCAGAAAACTCCACCACGCCCCGGGTCCAATAGGAATCGTGGGGGAAATCCGCCCTGAGGACGATTTCAATGGCGTCCACTTCCACCGTTCTTCCAAAGTCGATTTTCATTTCCGCCTTTGGATCCCGGTTGATGCCCCAGGAGGTGTAAGGCCATTTTCCGTGGCCGTGATTCTCCTGCAGCCCATCGATGGCATTTCTGGCGGCAAAAACCGATTCACCCCGGGTTTCTACGTTCGCACTGGCATGGGGATAGCACCCCAGCACATCGTGCTGGTCCGCCGGATTCACCGCCAGATTCCGGTAGGCCCGGATCTCCTCCTCGGTGGCAAGCCTTGCGTAAAGATAATGCCGGTCCCAGGAAAAGGTTTTGGGGGAATACACCTTCTTCTTTTCGCCGAAGGGGATCAGATAGCTGACCTTCCCGGTAATGTAGCACATGGCTGCCCCCAGGGCATCGTCCACCTGCCAAACAACATACCGGGGATAGTCGGAGGCTTCCAGTGCAATGCAGTCCCCCTGGGCGTACTCCCCTTTGTACAGAAGCGCGACCTCATCTTCCCCGCTGCTTTGGGCAAGGATGGTCCCCTCCCGGCTCCGGATGCTTAAGTTTAATGTAACCATAGTCATTTTCTCCTGTTGATGGTGGCATTTCAGATCTTCCGGATGGAGATCCGGACATTCAGTTCCCGGGACTTTCTCAGGGTATAGGCCTGATAATGGCCGTTTCGGTTGGCGTACCGGAGGCCGCTGTCCAGGATGGTGCCGTCGGTTTCATAGCGGCAGCACCAGCCCTCCAGGGTGATTTCGATGCTGTTTTCCGAAACTGTCACGGCGGTTTCCTTTTCACCGTCCCACAGGAACACCGGCAAACGGCAGCAAAGCTCCCCGTCCCCCTCGAACCGGAGCTGAACGCCCGCTTGGGAAACGGTGCAGCATTCCTTGTAGGTTTCGCCCCCGGGCAGGCTGCACTGCCACAGCAGCCTGCTTTCGGTATCCGTCACCTGCTGCTCCACCAGGGTATATTCGGTGCCCGGCTCGCAGCCGAACACTCCGGCCCCCTGGGTCCACACGCCGCCGCAAATGGACAGATTGGAGGGGTTTTCCAGATCAATGTGATAATTGGGCTCTTTGGCAAAGGGGACCGAAAGGCAAATGGCCGAAGGCGCGCCCTTCCGGTGGATCCGTCCCAGGCCGTTTGCATCATAATGGAAATCCGCATGGGTATCGTACTGGACGCAGTATTCTCCCCATTTGCAGAAGGTTTTGTGGAAGTAATCGCTGGTGCGGAAAATGAAGTTTTCCGCCTCAGCGGGGCAGGGGACCGTTTCGATGGAATCGTCCGCAAACAGATAGGCCAGGTAAATCAGGGAAGCCACGGTCACCATATACTTATTGAAATAGCCGTAGCCCTCGCAGCCGTATTGGCTGTCGCTGGGGTAGGCGTGTTTGATGTGGTACATCTTTTCGCCTTCCAGGTACCGGCACAGCTTGGTGATGGCAAGGGCGGCAGCGGCTTTGAACTGCCCTGCCAGCTTCAGATTGCCTTTGCGTTTGTGCTTGGAAGCTTCAAACTCACACACCGCCGCCACGCCGGCCTCGTTGTGCAGGAACTGGTTGCTTCTTCCGCCGAAGGGCAGCTCGCCGGTGACAGACTGCATCAAAAGGGTGTGGATGCCGCCGGTTTCCAGCAGCCGGTCCAACTGCTCCCTGTGGGGTCCGTCATAGCCGTAGAACAATGCCACAGACAGCTGCAGCCGGGTGGCCATGTCATATACCATCGGTTCGTTGGGATCCCGGTACATTCCGTTTTCGTCAAAGGAAAGGAGCTGGGACGCAATTTGATTGTCGATGAACCTGTCCGCGCAGCCGATGCCGGCAAATTTCCGGGCCTGCTCGCTGGCGGCGCCGAAAGCCGCCCAGTTGCTGATCCTTTCGGGGGGCTCCGATGCAATGACCCGGTAGCAAGTGTAGGGGTCGATCCTTTGGAGCATTTTTCTCCACTTCCGGGTCTGTTCTTCTGGGAAAGTCTGGGTTTCCTCCAGCAAAAGCAGGCAGGATACAATTTCTCTTACCGAAAACTCGTTTCCCGCTTTGCGGTGGCGGGAAAAGGCCGTGGGAATCTGCTTACAGCAAAGGTCCATCATTTCCGCAAACAGCGCCCGCTTGTCGCTGCGCCGGCCATGGGCCAGCAAAATGCCCAGAGTCACCGTGAGCCGTGGGAATCCATGCTCGCTCAATCCCTCAGCTTTTACCTGTGCAACATAGTCCCGGATCCGCTGGTCTGTGTATGCATCGACCACCGTATCGATGATATCGATATATTTACTTCTTACCATAACACGTTCCTCCATAGAGACAGTGCGCCCTCAGGGGCGCACTGCTTAACCCTTCACCGATCCGATCATAACGCCTTTGACGAAATACTTCTGCACAAAGGGATAGATCATCATCACCGGGATCATACTCACAACGATCAGGGCATACTTGATAATGCTTGCCATTTTGACCAGGAATTCTGCGGACTCGGGATCCGACAGGGTGCCGGGATCAATGGTAGTGGAGATGAGAATCTCCTTCAGGAAAATGGTCAGCGGATACAGGTCCCGGTTGTTCAGATAGATCATGGGACTGAAATAGGCATTCCACTGGGCAACGCCGTAGTAGAGAACCAGCACCGCAATCACCGCCTTGGACAGGGGGAGCACGATGTCGGTAAAATACCGGAAATCCGAGCAGCCGTCCAGCATGGCCGCTTCCATAATCTCTTCGGGAATGCTGTTGCGGATAAAGGTACGGGCCACGATCAGGTTGTAGGCTGTGATGGAACCGGGGATGATCACCGCCCAGATCTTATTCAGGAAGCCCAGCTCACGCATCAACATATAGTTGGGGATCAGGCCGCCGCTGAAGAACATGGTGAAGGTGAACATCAGCATGACCACCTTGCCGCCGGGCACGTCCTTTCTGGACAGGCAGTATGCGGCGGTGATGGTCAGCGCCACGCTCAGCACCGTATGTACCACCGTGTAAAACAGGGAGTTCCGGTAGCCGGTCCAGACACCGGGGGTGTTGAACACCGTTTTATAGCCTTCCAGGGTAAAATCCACAGGAAGCAGCACCACTTTACCGGCCAGGACCGCATCACCGGAGGAGAAAGATGCGCTGATTACATAAACGCAGGGATAGAGCACCACGATAAACACCGCAGTCAGCAGAAGTGTAACCAGGGCGTAGAAAATCTTGTCGGTTAAACTTAAATTTCTGAATTTCTGCATGGCTTCCTCCTAGAAAATACCGCTTCCGCTCAGCTTCTTGCTGAGCTTGTTGGCCGACAGCAGCAGAATCAGGTTGATTACGGAGTTGAACAGGCCCACCGTGACGGACATGGAGAAATCCTGAATATCGCTGGCAAGACCCACCTTGTACACGTATGTAGAAATGATCTCACTGTAATTCAGATTCAGGCTGTTTTGCATCAGGAACGCCTTTTCGTGTCCAACCCTCATAATCTTTCCGATGGCGAGGATCAGCATAATGCTGGTTGTGGGCAGAATGGACGGCCAGTCGATGTGAATCAGCCGCTGGAAGCGGTTGGCGCCGTCGATTTCCGCTGCTTCATGGAGGGTCTGGTCCACGCCGGCCAGGGCCGCCATATAGATCACCGCGCTGTAACCCATGGACTGCCAAATGCCGCTCCACACATACACGTGCCGGAACGCCTTGCCCTGGGCCAAAATGCTGGGGGCCGTCTCACCGGTGAACAGGGTATAAAGAGCGCCGTACAGGCCGGTTCTGTTGTCCAGAACCTGGAACACCAGGCCCACCATAACCACCGTGGAGATGAAATGGGGGATGTAGGTTACCGTCTGGATTGCCTTCTTGTAGCGCTTGCCCCGCATGGCGTTCAGCAGCAACGCAAAAATAACCGGCAGCGGGAAGGAAACCAGCAGAGAATACACCGAAAGGCTCAGGGTGTTGGTCAGAATCGTCTTGAACTTGTAGGACTTGAAGAAGGTCTCGAAGTTTTTAAAACCAACCCACTCGCTTCCCCAGATGCCTTTGCGGAAGCTGTAGTCCTTAAATGCCAAAACCAGGCCGCCCATGGGAACATAATGGAAGATAATCAGGTACGCAAAGGGCAAAAGCAGCAGCAAATAGATCTGCCATCTGGCACATACGCGTCTGAACAGTGTGTTCCTGGGGGTGGCGGCTTTTTGTTTTTTCTTTTTTGTTATCATAAGTATTATCACCAACCATTAAGAATTACAGTTCAGGCCCGAAGGCCTGAACTGTAACAGATTGTAAATGCCCGTTAATTCAGGGTACGGTCGTATGCAACCTGGGCTACCTTGATGTACTCGGACAGGCCGATGTTTTCCAGTTCCGCCAGATACTGGGTCCAGCCGGCGTCGAAATCTCTCAGGCCGGTGATGAACTCTGCCATTGCCTGCTTCACATAGTCGGGCAGGTTGACGGCGGCATCCTGAGTCTGCTTGCTCTCATCCTCGGTGAACTTCAGGGCCTTGGGAACGACCACCTCGGGATGCTTGTCGAAGTAATGGGCCATATTGAAGGCCTGCAGGTTGGCGGGAGCATTGGGATCGAAGGTTGCCTTTTCCAGGTCAGCTACTCTGAGGACATCCTCGGTGCCCATATATCTGGGAGCCACGTCTCTCCAGGTGTGGTTGTGGGACTTGGACCAGATGTTTTCATACAGGGCAAGAGTAGCACTCTCGTAGAGGCCTTCTTCAATATAGCAGTTGGTATATTTGGCCATCTCTGCGGGATCGGTGGTCCAGTGGACGCCTTCCACGCCGTAGCGCGCCACATGAGCAGAATGGGGGTTATAGCACTCGTCCATGAAGCGGATGGCCAGATCGATATTGTCGGAATCCGCGAAAATGAAGCCCTTGGGAACAGGCTCGTAATCATAGTAGGAAGTGTAGCACACACCGTCGGGGCCGGTGAAGGGGGGGATCATTTCCATTTCCAGATAATTGGGATTGGTGGCAGTGTTGGTCCAGTTGCCGTAGGAGAGGGAGGACACCAGACCCACCACATTGGTTTCGGCATTCAGCACGGCCTTGAACTGGGTGGAGTCATCGGTAAAGACACCGGGGGCCAGCAGGCCTTCTGCATACAGTTCATGCATGAACTGCAGACCCTTCTTCCACGCATCGGTGGTGTAGGGCGCATAGAGGTTGCCCTTTTCGTCCACTTCCAGATAGCAGTTATCGCTGGAAGCATCAAAGAAGGTAAAGCAGTTCATCAGGGCGTACATCACGTTTGTGCCGCTGGTATGGGTGTTGCCGTAAAGAGGGATTTCATCCTTAATGCCGTTGCCGTTGGGGTCCTTGTCTCTGAAGGCGATCAGAACCTCCTTCAGCTCGTCCAGGGTAGTGGGAACGGGGAGATCCAGCTTGTCCAGCCAGGCGCGGTTGATGTAGTAGCGGTAAGGAGTCAGGTTCCAGGGGTTTTCCACACTATAGGGGAAGGCGTAGATGTTGCCGTCGGGCATGGTCATGGCGCTCAGCATGGCATTTCTGTCCTCTTCGGGAATGGCATTGAAGTTGGGCATCTTGGAAGGATCCTTCAGATACTCGCTCACGTTGAGGAAGAATTCCTCCTGGCCGTAGTTCATAATGGCGGCAGCATCGGAAATCTTGCTGCCCAGCAGGATGTCGGGCAGTTCTTCGCCGGAGGATGCCCACAGGGCCACCTTGGTCTTGAACTCATCGGAGGACAGCAGAATGAACTCAATCTCGATGCCGAGGGTTTCCTCAAAGTGCTTGGTGGTGGTGTTGTCATCGTAGTCGGTGATCAGCGGGTCGGTCTGGATGGCGATGGTCAGCTTGTTGTCGCCGGGGGCTGCGGTGGTGCCAGGGGCGGGATCGTTGCCCTTGGTGGGTGCGGGATCGTTGCCCTTGGTGGGCTCGGCAGGAGTGTTGTTACAACCTGCAAGGGCGGACATCAGCATGATGCCAACTAACAGTAACGCCAAAAATTTTTTCATTGTTTTTTCCTCCTTCTTGATTTTGCGGTTTGGGTTACGCCAAAAGTGTAGCACGGGGAGCTTTGAAAGGATACTGTCAGAATCCAAAATCACTAAACGAGAGTAAGATTCCGGGATAATTTTTATCCATTTCAACCAGTGATCCCTTGCCTGGCGCTCCAATGGGAATTGCCAGGATCGAAAAGTGCCTCAGGGTTTCAGTTGGTCCCGATAGGTCTTGGGGGTAACGCCGGTGATCTTCTGGAAGTTGCGGTAGAATGTGTTTTCCGAGGCGAAGCCCACCAGAGCGGCAATCTGGGCGTTGCTGAGGTCCGTCTGTTCCAGGTATTCGATGGCCTTCTGAATCCGAAAGCGCATCAGGGTGGTTGCGACGGTCTCGCCGGTCTGCTCTTTCCAGAACTGGAACAGGTATTTCTCCGAGATGCCCGCCTTCTGGCTGACCAAATAGGCCGATGCACCGGGGTCCGTGTAGCACTGCTCGATACAGGCCATGATCTTGTCCTTCAGACGTTCGTTTTTGCTCTTTTTGTTGCCGTCGATGAAGGTGCAGATCCACTGGGCACTGGCTGTAAACTCAGCCACCATATCATGGCAGTTGGCCTTGGGGCTGAAGGCCGGGATGTGCTTTCTCCAGTCCCCGCAGTTGACCCGCAGCATCACCGTATAGAATACATTATATATAGACCAGAAGATTCGCTCCTTGTGGCGCTCGAAGGCGTGGGGGTTGGCGCGGTAGATGGCCTCAATCTGCTCCAGCTCCTGCCGGATCTCCTCCATCTGACCGCAGATCAGCACGGTGTACAGACGGCCCAGGAACTCGTTGGAAACGGCGTTTTCCTGCTGGGAGTAGGTCTTGGTGTCAAAGACCTGAATCATGCTTTCGTTTTCATACAGATACAGCGCCTGCACCATCCGGTTGGCCTGGTCATAGCATCTGCCCATGTTCCGCAGCTCTGTCTCCACATCACTGATGCCGATGTGCAGGGAAATGCCCGCCTTGGGCCCCATCGGATTGATGATTTCCCGGAGCGTATCCTGCAGCTGCGCGATGCAGTTGGGGTCGCCGGAAGGGAGTTCCACCAAAAACACCTCATCGTTGGTGTCGTTTCGAATGTTTTCCAGCAGCTGCACATTCTTTTCCAGGAAGGCGGTGATCATTTCCATGGTGACGGCCTCTCTGCCGGCCATGTCACTTCCGGAAAACCGCACCACCACCATGCAGTACTGCTCCGGAATATGCCCGAAGTACTCCACAAAGAACTGCTTCTCCTGGGGGGTCTGAATGCCCCTTGTCAGGATCTTTTCCAGCAAAATGGTGCGGTTCTTTTCTCTCAACACCTCCACCTGAAGCTGGTATTCCTTTTTCCGGGCGTCCAGCTTCACCACACTCTGACTCAGCAGGGTGTATTCGTTGAATCCCCGGCTTTCTGTCTTGACTTCTTCGGAGAAGGAGCTGAACACCCGCTTCATGCCAAAATACCGGACCAGGCTGAAATACAGCGCCAGGCCGATCACCACCACAAGGCCCAGCACCAGGTAGGCGATCATCAGCGACCGCACCCCGGAGATCTGCCGGCGGATATAAGTCTGAGGTACGCCCACAGTCACCTTCCAGTCCAGCTTGTTGGAGGTCTCTTGCAGGGCAATATAGCCGCCCTCACCGGATTTCCCGCCGTCACCGGGTACGGCACCGCAGGATACCAGCACCTCCCCGGTTGCCGCGTCCTCCACAATCAGAAAGCCGTCGGGCACATGGTTCTTCATTAAAAACGCATCCACCAGAAAGTCCCGGGGAATCACTGCGTAAAAAGTATAGGGCAGACGGTACAATTCTCCCTGGGTCTCCGATTGATAGAGCAGGGCTTCTTCCAGGGTCTTCATGCCGCTGTTCTCGTAGGTGATGGACTGCAGCTTCCGGAAGGACTGTTTGGATTTTCCGGCAGACAGCAGTTCTTTCAGGGCCGATACATCGGATTTCTCCTGATCGGCAAAGGAAAGATCCAGAAAGTTTTTATAGTGATCCACAAAGGACAGGCTGCACTGGGTATTGGAAACAAACAGATCGTTATTCTGGAAAAGCACAAAGACGAAGGGAACCTCATCCATGATGCTCACGAATTGTTTCAGCAGGTCCCTGCATTTGACCAGCCTCAGCACATGATCCCTGGGCAGTTCTCCGTTTACAAACACCAGCCGCTGGAATTCATCGGTGGAATACAGGGTTTGGTTGATCATGTCGATTCTTTCCGCTGTGCGTTCCACCAGCTGGACGCCTTCCTGTATTTTCATTTCCGTATGGGAGATCACATATTTTTCAATGTTCTCCTGGGCTGCAATAAAGATCAGAACACTGCACCCCAGCACACAGGCGAAGCTCACAAGATACTTCACCATGTAACTAATAAAGACCCTGACAAATTTCATTTTTTCTCCTCTTTTTCTCCTGGTCAATATCCGCTTTCCCCGGCGGACAATCCTACCAGTTTAATATACCAATCCCCCTTTTGGATCGTCAAGTCCGGGGGGATTTTTAATTTCTGTCATTTTTTCCGGGTTCTTACAGGAAGTAAGAAAATCCCTTTGGGGGTGCCGGGATTTCTTCGAAAATCTTACCTTCTCTCAGTTCTTTGGCATTCTGACAGTAGTATTCCATCATTTGCCATGCTATTTTATACGTAATGAACAGATGCACTTCCAAAAGTGCGTTTCAGAACCCCCGCAAAACCCGGGGTCCCTTCACCGGGAATATCAAAACACCGAAAGGAGCATATCAACATGGAGGTACGTCAGGCAGCTAACGCAAAGGACGTCAGGCACTACACAACCGACAGACTTCGGGAGGAATTTCACATCAGCGGTTTGTTCACACCGGACAATGTAAAAATGGTATACAGTCACATTGACCGGATCATCACCGCAGGTGTCATGCCCGTAAATGAGCTCCTTACCCTGGAAGCCGGAAAGGAACTGGCGGCCGATTATTTCCTCCAGCGCAGAGAGATGGGCTGCATCAACATCGGCGGCAAAGGCGTCATCACCGTAGACGGTGCAGAATACACCATGAACCCCCGGGACGGTATTTACATCGGCATGGGCAACAGGGAGATCACCTTCCGCAGCGAAGATCCCGCTGTGCCCGCGAAGTTCTATGTAAGCTCCTGCCCCGCCCACGCGGCATATCCCACTGTGTGGATCGACATTACCAAAGCCAAGAAAGTGCCCTGCGGATCTATTGAGGAATGCAACAAGCGGGTCATCAACCAGTACATCCACCCCGAGGTATTGAAGAGCTGCCAGCTTTCCATGGGCCTGACCCAGCTGGAGGTTGGTTCCAACTGGAACACCATGCCCTGCCACACCCACGACCGACGCATGGAGGTCTACCTGTACCTGGACATGGCGGAAAATGACGTTGTATTCCACATGATGGGCGAGCCCACCGAAACCAGACACATCATCATGCACAACGAAGAAGCGGTGATTTCCCCCAGTTGGTCCATCCACAGCGGCGTGGGCACCAGAAACTACTCCTTCATCTGGGCGATGTGCGGCGAAAATCAGGAATTCACCGATATGGACCATATCGCAACTAAAGATTTGAGATAAATTTTAATATTCAGGAGGTAAAGATATGTCAATGTTTGATTTGACCGGAAAGGTAGCTCTGGTTACAGGCGCATCCTATGGGATCGGCTTTGCGATTGCAAAGGCTTATGCAAAGGCTGGCGCAACCATTGTATTTAATGATATTAAGCAAGAGTTGGTGGACAGAGGAGTTGCTTCCTATGCGGAAGAAGGCATTAAGGCACATGGCTATGTTTGCGATGTAACCGATGAAGAGGCGGTAAACGCATTTGTTAAGCGGGTCGAAGAAGAGGTTGGTTCAATCGATATTCTGGTAAACAATGCCGGCATCATTAAACGGATTCCGATGTGCGATATGAGTGCTGCTGAATTCCGTCAGGTTATCGATGTTGACCTGAACGCGCCCTTTATCGTCTCCAAAGCCGTGATTCCGTCTATGATCAAAAAGGGGCATGGAAAAATCATCAATATCTGCTCCATGATGTCTGAACTTGGTCGCGAGACCGTATCTGCGTATGCAGCAGCCAAGGGTGGCCTTAAGATGCTGACCAGAAACATAGCTTCCGAGTACGGTCAATTCAATATCCAGTGTAACGGTATCGGCCCTGGCTATATTGCAACCCCTCAGACTGCTCCCCTGCGTCAGATCCAGCCTGATGGTGAAAGACACCCCTTCGATAAGTTTATCATTTCCAAGACCCCTGCAGGCCGCTGGGGAACCACTGAGGATCTGGAAGGCCCTGCTGTGTTCCTTGCATCCGATGCATCCGATTTCGTCAACGGCCACATCCTGTATGTGGACGGCGGCATCCTTGCTTACATCGGCAAGCAGCCGTAAACCGCAGGTACCCATCATCTTTGCAGTATCAACAAAACGGAGGTTTATTATGAGTTACAATTCGATCATCAGTGAAAATGCCCAGTGGATCGACTCCGTCTGGCAGAAGCTTGACGAAAAGCTCTCCCGCACCGCTTTGCGGAGCCGGAACAAAATCCCTTACACCACCCAGAACGGCGTCCATGACGACCGCAATACGGATAAACGCATCACTTTTTGGACAAACGGCTTCTGGGGCGGCCTGATGTGGCTGATGTATGCCGCAACCGGGAAAGAGGACTACAAAATCACCGCCAAAAAGGCGGAAGAAATCATGGACGGTGCTTTCGGCTATGTGCACCGGCTGCACCATGACGTGGGCTTTATGTGGCACATCATGTCCGGCGCCTCCTATCGCCTGACCGGTGATCTGGAGTCCAAAAACCGCAACCTTCTGGCGGCCCAGCTGCTGATGGGCCGATACAATGTGGACGGCGGCTATCTTGTGGCCTGGAACACCGAAGAAAGAAAGGGCTGGACCATCATTGATACCATGATGAACATTCCCTTGCTTTATTGGGCAAGCAGAGAAATAAAGGATGATCGTTTTGCCATGGTTGCACGGCGCCATGCCGATACGGCCCTGCGGGATCATATTCGCCCCGACGGCTCCGTGGTGCACATTGTTTCCCATAACCCCGCCGGCCCTGAGGTCATCGAGACCTTTGGCGGTCAGGGTTACGGAGTTGGATCCAGCTGGTCCCGGGGTACTGCCTGGGCTGTCTACGGGTTTGCCCTTTCCTACATCCATACCGGCGACGAAAAGTATCTGGATGCCGCCAAAAAAGTGGCCCATTATTTCATTGCCAATGCCGCCGGCACCCAGTGGCTCCCCCTGGTGGATTTCCGTGCCCCCAGCGAGCCGGTATGCTACGATTCCACCGCGTCGGTCATCACCGCCTGCGGCCTGATCGAAATTGCAAAGCACGTGCCCGAAAATGAACAGGACCTGTACCTGAATGCCGCCATCCAGCTTCTCAAGGCTGCGGAAAGCGCCTGGTGCAACTGGGAGGAAGACGAGGATTCCATCCTGCAGAACGGCGCATTGCGCTACGGCACAGACCCGGAGCCAATCATCTACGGTGATTACTATTTCACCGAAGCAATCCTGAAACTCAAAGGCAGCGAATTCCTTCCCTGGTAAACGGGTTTGCGCAGCTGAAAAAGAATAAAGCCTCCCAGCCGGTCCTTCGAAAAGAAGGAAATCGGCCGGGAGGCTTTTTGCGGCTTTTTGGGCTTTTGAGGTCCCTTTTATCCAATAATGGTATACAAAATCAAAAGTGGGGAAAATACCTGTTGACCCAAAATCCCCGTAGATTTATAATTATTTCAAGTATTGGACTATGCCCCGACGGGGTAGGGGCTTTGATTGGAGCGTGGCTGCAATGACAGACAATAAAAAATTCATCCGCATTTTTGCAAGCCATTTTGTGAAATACCTGCTGGCTTTTTCCATCATTTTTGCAGTGAGTATTATGGTGTTTTTTATTGCGAAGGATACCATCAAAGACTACATTCTGGACCAAACCAGGACGCAGCTTCAGGATGGAACCCGTGACATTGAGGAAACCACCCAGAAGATGCAGCTGATCAGCCAGATGATGTATCAGGACAGCGACTTTGCCACCCTGTGCAGCCAGGGCGTCAATTATTCTCAGAAAAATCTCCTGCAGCTGCGAAACTGCTATTCTCAACTGCATTCCATCAGTAATGTGGGGCATTACGCCACGTATATGTTTGCGCTGTTTGCCAAAAATGATTTTTTCCTTTCCAATTATCAGTGCAGCAATGCTTTTTCCAAGTATTACAACAATTATATGGTGGTGAATCTGCCCGGTGAAAGAATCGGCAACGCTCAGCAGCTCAGATCCCTCTTGTTTGAAAGCTATGAGAAGGGGCACCTTTTCATTCGGCTGGATTCCTTTCAGTATATGCTCAGCAGCCAGGAACAGCTGGACGATCCGATTGTGTTTTTGGCCAACGGCTCTACCTCCCTCAACGCCACCAATCATATATTCTGCTTTTTGATGAACAAGGAATTGCTGATCGACAGCATTTTGACTGCGGAATTTGAGCAGGATGGCTTCCTTGTGATTCAGGATCTGGTGTCCGGTAATGAGCTCCTTTCCCATGGCCAGGTGCCGGAGGAGGTTTATGCTGGGGGGACCATCACCGATGCTGAGATAATCGAAAACTATTACATTATGCAGATCTCTCAGGATTCTCTGAAGTGGCGGATCACTTTGGGCATTCCTGCGGCTTATATTGCCCGGCAGATGATGCCGGTCCAGAACACACTGATCATCTGCCTGCTGCTGGGCATTGCCGGTGTTCTGATCCTTACCATCTGCCTCAGTCTTTCCCGTTATCGGGGCTTCCGGCAGGTGCTGCATTCCATTCCGGAGGAGGAGATCGTCCATCCGGATTCCAAGCATGTGACCGACTATAAGCTGCTGTCCACCAATATGTCCAACCTGAGCATTCAGAATCAGTCTTACCGCACCCAGGCGGATATTCTGAGGCTCCAGAACCGGGCCATTATGCTGGAGTACTTCATCAAAAAGGGGGAGAACACCCCTGCGGAGCGGCAGGCTTTCGTGGAATACATCGGCAAGGAACCGGCGGTCTACTGTGTGGCAATGGTGCGCTCTTATGCAAACGACTTTGACACCAACAATACCGCTGTACTGGAGATGCTGGACCATCTGGAGAAAAGCGGAACTACCATACTGGGCAGCGTCCACAGCGGCATGAGCGATGAACTGTTCCTGATCGAGTTCCCCTCGCTCCAGGAAGTGGATATGGCCGGGCTGATTTCGGTTTTTGAAGAGATGTCCCAACTGATCAGCGGAAAATATGCCTGTGTGCTCCACGTTGGCATCAGTGCCGTTGCTACGGACCTGGCTGCCATCAGCAAATGCTACGGCCAGGCCAAGCGGATCATTCAGTCCCTGTACATGAGCGAAAACGAAAACATCGTGCAGGTTCATGCACCGGCAGACTCGCTTCAGGAAAACCCCATCACCCTGGATCTGATGACCCACCTGTACACCACTCTGATTTGCGGCCGGTATGCGGAAGCGGAGCGGGAACTGAGCAGTATTGAGGAATTCTACAAGCGGATGCCCTATCTCTATGAGACCTGCCGGGAACAGATTTTCTACTCTCTGAAAAACCTGTTCCACACCGTTGTGATGTACTTAAACTGTGAGGATTTCCAGCAGCAGATTCCGGTTTACAGTGAATCCCTCCGCTGCGGCCAGATTATTTCTGCCTACAAGGCCTATGCCGCCTGGATCTGCGACTACATTGCCCAGAACAAAAAGAGCCATAA
>JAZSLC010000015.1:0-4003 GCA_045535175.1 Faecousia sp.
TGGTGTGCGCGTAGCGCACTTATTGAATCGTCGGCGTAGCCGACACCTTTACTTTCTCCGCAGGAGAAAACTTCACTACGAAGTAACTTCACATGCGTAGCATACTTCACTGCGCAGCAACTTCACTCCAATTTATCGGAACAATAAATTGGAATTTGAAGAATACATATGAATGAGAAAACGCCCGTCGGCTTTGCACTGACGGGCGTTGGTTATGTACTTTACAGTAATTCGTCCAGAGCCTTGCGGAAAATGGGTCCCAGAATATCGTAGCCTTCCTGGTTGGGATGTACCTTGTCATCCACAAAAATATCCGTGCGGACCTTTTTGTAGTTGCCCACATCCTCAGGGGTCTCAAACAGCTCCGGCTGATTCCACAGCTCGATGATCTGAGTATCCTCATGGGTTGCGGCATAGTGATGGATCCAGTCCCGGAATTCCTTGCTCTTGTGCAGCGCACCGTTCCACTTTTCAGGGACGGAGGTAATGTAGCTGGGACGGGGATGATCTTCTACGATAAACAGCTTGATGCCGGGGAAGTCGGTTCTTGCCCAGTGGAGGATCTTCACCAGGTTCGTCAGGGTCTGCTGCAGATCGTAGCCGTACATACCGTCGTTAGCCAGTGTGGCGATCACCAGAGCCCTGGGTTCCCAGGGACGCACCAGCCGGGGGTAGTAGTAAAGAAGCTCTTCGGAAGTAGAAGTGCCGAAGCCGTGGTTCACAACGGCCAGAGAGCCATCCTTCATCCGGATATCCTCATCCATCCGGCGGTAGCCGTATTTGGGGCTGCCCCAACGGGTGAACAGGGAGTGACCGTAGAACAGGATCTTACCCTTTTCGATGGGCTCCTGTTCATAAGCGACGACGGAATCTTCCAAAGCCTTCAGATTTTTCTCAATGGTAAACATATTGCGCCTCCTTAAAGTATATCACCAAGGATTTTTATGATAAAGTCCCTGTAAATATCGTATCCCGGCTGATTAAACTGGATATCGTATTCCGCACAGATGTTGCTGCGGAGCTTTTCAGCATCAGATGCGCCGGCATTTGTGGTATCTTCAAGCCATGGCGCAGCTGCCGAAATCCTTGCAAAAATGGGCAACATGATCGGACTTAAGCTTTAAGGTGGGGCGGGCATCGCACAGGCATAGCCGACTGCCGGAAAATCTTCCGGGCGGCCTCCATCAGCGTTGCTGAATGGGTCAGGATTCCTCCCGCTCTAAGCTGCGCTTATATTCTGTGACAGTCATGCCGTAATATCGCTTGAAGATACGGCTGATGTAATTTACATCCGTAAAGCCTACATGCTTACCGGCTTGCGCCAGAGTATAGCCGTAGCGACGGATAAGGATCATCATATAAGAAAGCTTGCTGCGGTTGATGTACTCCATCAGAGGAATGCCCTCGGTGCTGGAAAAAACATTCGTAAGGTAGTTCTTGCTCACGCCGATGGCGCTGGCTACATCGCCGACACTCAGCCGCTGGCTGATGTTTTCGGAAATATAGGCCTTGGCCCGGACACAGTGCCGGCGGTTACCGGGGGATACTGTGTCGGTTCCCTTTTGCGCCGTGCATACCCGCTCGGAAAGCTTGTGCATCAGCAGCATGAAGTCAGCGCATTCTTCAAAATAGCTGCGCTCCAATCTGGCGGTCTTGGCACAGGCAATATTCCGGATCAGAGAGATGATCTCGCTGTTTTCCGGGGCAGGGGGGATGTATAGCGGCAGGGTGATGGTTTTCCCGCTGGGAGGTAAGCAGTCGGATACGCTCTGCATTCTGGCGCGGATCAAGAACTCTACGGAGGTGTGACGGTGCAGCTGTCCCGGATTCTTGACAGTGACATCAAACTCGCTCTGAGGCGCAATGATGAAGATACCGTTTTCCTCAAATGTAAACTCGCCCATAGGGCCGGAGCAAATGACAGGGTTCTCTTCTACGAAACCGACTTCCAGGACACCACCGTATTTCGGTGCTCTTCCGTAAATGCCGAATTCCTTGGTATCCACATGGAAACTATAGTTATCTGCGACCAGGGTGTGGGCGAATGCGATCTTGTGAAAAGCAAGCAGTTCCAATTGATTATACACGATTGACGGATCGATTTCAACCCCCTCCTTTCGATGGGAAAAGTATAGCATATTTTTCGCTCTTGACAATGCACTATTTAAGATAAAATGGATATATTAAAGGCTTTTGCCTAACAAATTGTCGTTTTTTAATGAAAAAAATAAACAAGGCGCAGGGCAACCGGTTGTCCTGCGCCTTACGGGAAATATCATTGGGATTACTTGTCTTTTTCGGTTTTGCGCCCTTCGTTGAGGGTTCGTGCGCTCTTGCGTCCCTCCGGACGGATCTCTCCCACAGCGATCAGGGAACGCTTGGTGAGACTGGGACCCACCAGCTCGTAAATCAGAACGGCAAAGAGAACGACATTGCGTGTCAGATTACCCTGGGGCAGCGTTGCGGCAGTCAGTGCCATACCCAGTGCTACACCGGCCTGGGGCAGGAGGGTGATGCCGAGATTATCGGTGATGGGTTTGCTCTGACGGGTCAGGCGACAGCTCAGATTTGAGCCCAGATACTTACCGGCAGAACGGGCGATGATGTAGATCACACCGACGAGCAGGGTGATGGGACTTGCCAGCACATTCAGATCCAGTTCCGCACCGGAAATGACAAAGAACAGAATGTTCAGTGGCATGGTCCAGCCATCCACACGGTTCATCAGCTCCTCGGAGGTGCGGCAGATATTGCAGAACACAGTACCGGTCATCATGCAAACGAGAAGCAGGGAGAAACCGCAATGGATCGGGCCAAGCTGGAGCTTCAGAGTAGATAAACCCACTGTCAGCAGCACGAATGCTACGGAGATGGTCATGCGCTTACTGCGGGAATGGAAGAACTGCTCCACCCAGTTCAGCAGCCATCCCATGGCGGCACCCAAACCGATGGAAAGAACGATCTCCAAAAGGGGTTCGACCACTACAGCCAGCAGGCTGACCTGTCCCTGAGACAGTGCTGTGGCAATGCCAAAGGAAACGGAAAACAGCAGAAGACCCACGGCATCATCGATTGCGACTACCAGCATCAAAAGCCGGGTCAGCGGGCCGTCGGCTTTATACTGCCGTACTACCATCAAGGTTGCAGCCGGTGCGGTGGCAGAGGCGATGGCACCCAGGATCAGTGCGCTGGGAAGAGAAATGATTTCGGGGAAGCAAAAATGCAGTGCGATCAGCACGGCGTCAACCAGCAATGTTGTGATGACGGCCTGCAAAATACCGATGGTAATGGCTTTTGCACCGGTGGCCTTCAGCTGGCTGAGACGGAATTCGTTGCCGATGGTAAAGGCAATGAAACCCAATGCGGCTTGGGTCACGATGCTCAGGGCCTGCACCTGCTCCAGAGAATTGAAGCCAAAACCAGGCAGCTTGATAGCGCCCAGACAGAAAGGTCCCAAAAGCAGACCGGCAACCAGATATGCGGTGACTGCCGGCAAATGGATCAGCTTGGTCAGACGGGACAGCATCAAGCCGCCTACCAATGCAACCGCCAGACAGATCAGATAGATTTCCATGAATCATACGCCTTCTTTTGTAAGAATTTCTTGTGTAAATTAACCTGCCGTATCATATACCTGTACGCATGAAATTACAAGAGTAAAATCCGCCAAACTTTATGAAGCTTTACAAGTTTCTTTGTGCATTTTTACACCCATTATCCGCAAAAGCATGTTTTTAAGATACGAATCGAAGAGCGTTATTCTAATGGAATTCCACCATATGGGTCCGTCGCCTGGCGGCAACACAGCTGTTTTCGAAAAGCGAAAATGCAAAACGAATCCAATCTTACCCACCAAACATTAAGGGGGTGTCTCAAAATGCATGAGACACCCCAAAAACGAATATTTATTAATAACAAATTGTAGGGAACGGCCTGTGTGCCGTTCCTATTTGCATTTTTGCGGGAATTTTTAAGGAATGACACATAGGTCATTCCCTACATA
>JAZSLC010000006.1:0-4865 GCA_045535175.1 Faecousia sp.
TGCCACCTCGCCAACAGGGATCAGCATACAGTGCATCTTGATGACCACATCCATAAAGAAGCACTTGCCTTTGGATACCTCGATGCCGTCCACAGTCACCTTGCCGTAGCCGTTCTCAGCAAGAGGCTTGCTCATGCGAACAGGAATTGCATAGGGAACCTTTGCAAAGGCACTGTATTTGCCCTCAATCTGATCCAGATTGAGTTTCTTCTCCATAAGTGTAAAAGAAGCCTTCATCTGTCTGCTCCTTTCTTCCCCGAAACGAAGATCACATTGCCGGGTGTAATACCGTTTTCATTAAAGCTGTCTACTGCCAGATAGTAGTCCGTATCCTTGTTGATCATTCCGATATCCAGAGAGGTTTGCTCGTACACCTGCCAGCTGCTGTACAGCTTGTCTGGGGCAATACCATAACGGACATTGTAACCGATTGCCCCATCTGCCTTCTGCCAAGAGAGCAGAAGATTCAAATCGCCCTGCTTTTTCACATTAACAGATGCAACCGCATCAGGCAGAGCGCCATCTCCCTTGCCGAATACCCGCAGGCCGCTGACGGCGATCACACCGCCCATGGGCACGGACATATTACGAAGACGCAGATAGCGCATTCTTTTGACTTCCGGAAGCAGGATAAAGTCATGGGCATAGTCCGTGTTTTCGCTGCGGTTATCCCGCAGAACGGTCCAGTTTTCCCTATCAGAGGAACACTCCAGCACATAGGAAGTCTTTTGCTTCTCAAGGTAGATTTTCCGGTAGCCGATATTCTCCTTGATCATTTCAGGCTTTTTCAGATCAGGTACAATCAGCTTATGATCGGCAAAATTGATCTGGACGCTATGGACGGCGTGTTCGTTTCCCAGATCCATAATCAGCCATTCCTCATGGCTGCCGGTTTCTGCAGCCCACCAGGTACGGATATTCTCGTCGGCTGCGTTTGCACCATCAAAACCTCGCTGCGCAGAAGAAGTTTCCACCTTGGCCTTGTAGGACAGCAGCATCCATTCGGGGTCTGCGGTCATACGGTCTGCCCGATCAAGCTCTATGGGATAGTCCGCAAAGTTCTGATTACAGTAAAGAATCCCATCCGCATCGAAATCACAAGGGAACAGACCCACACGGCGCTCATAATCATCATTTACACTGATTCGCATGGTAGCAACATGCCACCACCTACCCTGATGATCCCGGAAGGTACTGCCATGCCCAGCTGCAGTGATAAAGCCACCTGGCTTGGAAGAGAAGGGATTGTGGGACTGATACGTGAACGGACCCAAAGGTGATTTACCAACGTATACGCCATTGCTGTATACATTATGCTGGGTATAAGGTGTGGCATACTGCATGTAATAGAGCCCATTGTACTTGGTCATAAAGGCACCCTCGATGCAGGGCTTGGTGCCCAATGCAAAACGGATCAGCTTATCACCAAAGGTCTTGGGTGCCTCCAGTTTGTTGTTTTCACCCACTCGCTCCCATCCATGGATGCTTTCCTGTTCATGGATGATAGCCGTTTTCTTGCCAATGGGAATCATGGTTTTCGCGTCCAGCTCGATTCCCCAGATGGGTTCTCTGGTGGAGCAACCCCAGTAAAGATAGACTCTGCCATCATCATCCTGAAAGATCGCCGGATCCCAGAATTTCAGCGGCTGGGATACCAAAGTAAAAGGCTCGTGTAAGGGATTATTGCTGACATAGATACCACACTTGTGATCCCGGTTGGATGCGCAGAATACCACCTTGTCACCCATCACATGAACAACCGGGGCATAGTCGTATACAGGCAGCTCCGGGGTTGCTTTGTATGTCCAGTCCACCAAGTTCTCTGAATACCAGAAGCCGCCGGACATAGATGCAAACAGCAGATATTTGTCTTTGTATACCACCATGGTCGGGTCAGCCGCTTCCCGGTAACAAGCAGTGTTCAGCGGAGATTTTTTCACCTGATAGCGGTATTCCAGATTCAAAGGATTACAGATCATCTTGCTCATGTTATATCTCCATATGGGCAGTGAAAAGAATACTGCCCGCTTTGCAGGATATGTGTTTCGCCAGTGGGAAGTACCAGCGTACACTCTGTAGACACAGGTACCTGTATGGTAATGTGGAATGTTTTTTCGGTGATTTTCCAATCGGAACTCACGGTACCAAAAGGTGTCTGCACAAGCCCGTTGGCATGGGTCAAACCACCACCGGGCATGGCCGCAATGCGGAATTTCCGATAGCCACCTTCGATGGGTTCAATGCCTGCTACCCGGCGGTACAGCCAGTCGCCCACGGCACCGTTGGCATAATGGTTAAAGGATACCATTCCACCATCGTCACCTCCCAGACCCATATTCACGGTTCCATCGGGCTTCAGCGCATCCCAGCGTTCCCACATGGTGGTGGCACCGGCCTTGACCGCATACAGCCACCCGGGGCAATCCTCCTGAAGCAGTACCCGGTAGGCATCCTCCAGATGTCCGTGATCTGAAAGAGCAAACAGCAGGTACGGTGTTCCGGGGAAACCGGTTCCCACCTTATAGTCGTTCTTTTTCAGCAGCTTGGCCAGATTTTCGACCATTGCCTTTGTTTCTTCGCCATCTGTCATACCAAAGTGCAGTGGCAGCGTATAGGCTGTCTGGAATTCGTTTTTCAGTTTTCCTTTGCCATCAGTCAGTTTCTTCCTGTGGGCAAGGATAATCTTGCTTCTGATTTTCTCGTAATAGGCAGCGTCCTGATCTTCTCCAAGGAGCGCTGCAATTCTCGCCATGATGTCGCAGGAATTTGCAAAGTAGGATGTGCCCACCCATTTAGCACGCATGACCCAGAACATAAAGTCTGCACCGGGCGCGCACCAGTCACCAAAGTGGAACGGCGGATAACCCCAGATGTACCGACTATGGCCAATCGACAAGAGATTCGCCCAGCCCTTAACGGCTTTCAGGAATTTCTTCATAGTGGGATATTGCCTTTTTAGAAGTTCCATATCGCCACGGGCCAGATATTCTGCCCATGGGACAAGAATACAGCTATCGCCCCAGCAGGAAGTGGCACAGACCGTCCACTCGTCACCCTGCTGCGGGATCACCATGGGGAATCCACCACCGGGACCTTGCTCGGCGGACTGGTCCCGGAGCCATTTGTCATAGAACCGGCTCATATCGAAGTTGAAGCAAGCGGTGGAGGCAAAAACTGCCGCATCGCCTGTCCAGCCCATCCGTTCGTCCCGTTGGGGACAGTCCGTGGGGATATCCACGAAGTTGGATAATCCTCCCCAGCGGATATTTTCGTTCAGTTTATTCAGCAGTTCATTGGAGCAGGCAAACTCGCCGGTGCGCTCCAATTCACTGTGCAGCACCAAGGCAGTCAGTTCCAAATCCTCCGGATCAATGCCGGAAACACCTGCATACCGGAAACCCATATAGGTAAAGTGAGGAGAATATGTCTGCTCCCCAGCTTTGCAGGTAAAGGTCACAGTTGCCTTGGCGGTACGGAGCGGCTTTACAAACAGTTCCCCATCCACCAGCACTTCCGCATGTCGAACGGTTATCGTCTGTTCCTTGACCGTATTTCGGATTTTCAGACAGACGATTCCGGAAAAATTCTGACCAAAGTCATAGATCCATTCCCCACTGGGCGCTCTGATGCAGGATATCGGCTTCAATGTTTTGCTCGCCCGAACAGGCGGGCCGTACTGAGCCAGCAGTTTCGGTTCGCCCTGGGGGACGGTAATGGTGGCATTTCTCCAGATTGCTTTATCTGTATTGAAGGTAGCGTCAAAAGTTTCACCATCGTACCACTCCGCCAGAGAGTACGGGGAATCCTCTGTCACCTGCCAGCTTTCATTTGTGCCGATAATCTCGATTGATCCGTCCTCGTATTCCAGATGGATCTCACCAAGGAATGCCTGCCGATCGCAGGAAATATGGCTTTTGCGCTTCATGGTAAAAACCCCTGCTGCCCAGCCGCCAGCCACAGTGACGGAAAGCTGATTCTGCTCCTGCAGAAGCTCCGTCAAATCGTAGGTCTGATACTGGATTTGGTGTGCATAGCTGGTGAAGCCGGGAGCGAAATAATCCTGCCCCACTTTCTGGCCGTTCAGATGCAGCTCATAGATGCCCAGCGCGGTGGAATTGATCCACGCTCTGCGCAGCGGCCGGCGGATGTGAAATTCCTTCCGGAACACCATCGGCAACGGAGAGGTTCCCTCCGGGAATGAATAGGTCTCATCTGTGACCCACTTTCCCAACCAAGGTGTGTCCAGGCGGCCCGTGGCGAAGGTAACTTCTCCCTCTGCCACGTCACCGCTGGTTCCGAAGGCTTTGATGTGGACATTATACTGCGCAAAAGGTGCCCATTCGCCTCCATAGATATTATTCAGTTGGTCGTTAGTTTCGATTGACCAGTCGGCGCAGGAGATTACGGCATGATCCAGCGCTTCTCCCGGAACATCGGATTCCAGAGAAAAGCGAATGTTGGGCCGTTCATCGGTAATACAGTGTTCCTTGCTATGACCGATCCGGATGAAAGAAATACGCAGCATATGGAATCCCTTTCTATAAGGAAAGGACGCAGGGAAACCCGGAAAGGGCTTTCGCACTGCGTCCTTTGCTAGTCTTAATCACTCTTTGCCCAGTGCTTTCTTCATGTCGGCACGGACTTCATCCGTAACGGGGTATTTTCTCATAATCAGCAATGCGATACCGCCGCATACGCAGGGAATCACAGCCAGGATAATGATGAACCAATTGAGCAGAGAGGGCATTGCAGCCAGATCACCCAGATAAGTATCGGTTGCGGAATCCACAACATAGCCAACAGCAGTCAGCGTAGCACCCACAGCAGCGGTGGCAAATGCAGACTGGGCCTTGGACAGCAACTTG